>DASWDC010000026.1:0-3179 GCA_036395655.1 Actinomycetota bacterium
GGGTCGGCACCAAGCTGCTGGTCGCGCGGGCACTCGACCGGCACGACACCGTCGGCCTCGACCTGGTCGGCATGGTCGTCGACGACCTGGTGGCGAGCGGGGCGCGGCCGCTGTTCCTGCTCGACTACCTGGCCGTCGGCCGCCTGGTCCCCGAACGGGTCGCCGCCATCGTCAAGGGCGTGGCCGAGGGCTGCCGCCAGGCCGGCTGCGCCCTGTTGGGCGGCGAGACCGCCGAGCACCCCGACGCCATGGAGCCGGACGCCTACGACCTGGCCGGGTTCGCGGTCGGCATGGTGGAGCGCGAGCGCCTCCTCGGCCCCGAGCGGGTGCGCCCCGGCGACGTGCTGCTCGCCCTCGCCTCCTCCGGGCTGCACTCCAACGGCTTCGCCCTGGCCCGCCGGGTCCTCGACCGCGCCGGGGTCGGCTACGACCGGGTCTTCCCCGAGCTGGGCAGCCCGATTGGCGAGGCGCTGCTGGAGCCGACCCGCATCTACGCCCCGGACCTGCTCGCCCTGCTCGACGGCGACGTCGAGGTCCACGCCCTGTGCCACATCACCGGCGGCGGCCTGCCCGGCAACCTGCCCCGCAGCCTCCCCGCCGGCCTGGTCCCCCAGGTGGACTGGGCCTCCTGGACGCCCCCCGCGATCTTCGGGCTGCTGGCCGGTCTCGGCCCGGTGGAGGAGGTCGAGCTGCGCCGCGCCACCAACCTGGGCGTCGGCATGGTCGCCATCCTCCCCGCCGCCGCGGCCGACCGCGCCCGTGCGTTCCTCGCCCCCCGCGGCCTCCACACCTGGATCATGGGCGAGGTCGTCCCCTCGACTACCGGATGAGGCGGATCCGGGAGATCTCGCGCATGCGTTGTTCGGCGAGCTTGTCGGCGGCCTGGTTGGTGGGGATGCCCTCCTCCTTGGCGCGGTGGAAGACCTCGCGGAGGGCGCCGAAGATGCCCTCGACGCGGGTACGTGCGCGCTCGGCGGAGTAGCCCTGCAGTTCGTCGGCGACGTTGATGAGGCCGCCGGCGTTGATCACGTAGTCGGGCGCGTAGAGGATGCCGAGCTCGCGCAGGGCGTAGCCGTGCTCGGGCAGGGCCAGCACGTTGTTGGCCGAGCCGGCGACGGCCTGGCACTTCAGCTCCGGCAGGGTGTCGTCGTTGATCACGCCGCCGAGGGCACAGGGCACGAGGATGTCGCATTCGACCGCGTGGACCTTGCCGGGGTCGGCGGTGTCGGCGCCGAACTCGTTGACCGCCCGGCCGACGTGGTCCAGGTCGACGTCGGAGACGGTGAGCCGCGCGCCAGCTTGACTCAGGAGGCGGCAGAGGTGGTGGCCGACCTTGCCGACGCCCTGGACGACCAGGTGCCTGCCGGCCAGGTCGTGCTGGTTCCACAGCGCCTCGGCGACCGCCCGCAGGCCGCAGAAGACCCCGTAGGCGGTGTTGATCGAGGGGTCGCCGCCGCCGCCGTGGCTTTCGGAGCGGCCGGTGACGAAGCGGGTCTCGCGGGCCACCACGTCCATGTCGGCGGTGAAGGTGCCGACGTCCTCGGCGGTGATGTAGCGGCCGCCGAGGCTCTCGACGAAGCGGCCGTGGGCCCGCAGCAGCGCCTCGGTCTTGATCCGTTTGGGGTCGCCGATGATGACAGCCTTGCCGCCGCCGAGGTCGAGGCCGGCGGCTGCCGCCTTGTAGCTCATGCCGCGGGCCAGCCGCAGGACGTCGCGCAGCGCGTCGTCCTCGTTGGCGAAGGGGTAGAAGCGGGTGCCGCCGAGCGCCGGTCCGAGCGCCGTCGAGTGGATGGCGATGATGGCCCGCAGGCCGCTGGCCGGATCGTGGTTGTAGACGACCTGCTCGTACTCGCCACCCATGAGCTCGAACGCTCCCATGGATGACCTCCGTTGGTCAGGCCCCAGGCGGGTTCGCCACCGGAGCGACTCCCGGCCAAAGGGATACCCGGCCGGGATCTCAACGTATCACAGGGCCCAGCGACTTATACTCTCCCCTCGTGAACGGGCATGCCGCAGCGGCGTACCTGCGGGTCTTCCAGCCGTTGGCCGCCTACTCGCCGGGGGAGCGCTCCGGGTGGGCCGCCTACGTCGAAGCCGGCCAGACGCTCCCGGCAAGCGTCCTGGTGGGTCAGGAGGAGCGTCGCGGCCTCGCGCGGGCGCTCGGCCTCGCCGTCGGCGCCGATCCCGAGCACGCGCTGGTCATCCGTGACAGCGAGGGCGGGACCGTCTTCGTCTGCCCGCTGCGCAGCGAGCTGCGCCGGCTGCAGTCGATGGTGGCCTTCAGCACCTCGCTGGACTCACTGCCCCACGAGGTGCGGGAGGCGTTCCTCTCGCCCGACGACCTGGCGCGGGCCGAGCAGGAGCTCGAACGACTGCACGGCGAGGCGCCGGAGGCGCGCAACCAGATGCTGCAGGCCGTCTGGCACGTGCCGTTGCACTGGTTCGCGCTGTTCTCCGCCGAGGAGCGGCAGCTGCGCCCGGCGCAGGGCGGCCAGCCGGCAAGCCTCACGTACCAGACGACGATGTCGTCGGCGCGCATGCGGGTGTCTCGAGCCCTGGGGATCCTGCGCGATCTGATGCAGGACGCGGACGTGGTCGCGGCTGTGGAAGAGTTGCGGGAGTGGTTGTACGCTTTTGACCCGGACAGTTTGGTACAACTGGACTATGCTGGTCTAGCGAGCGTGATCGCCTACCCGGATCTGGTCGCCGATCTGTCGGCCGGGGAGATCCGGGAGGCGCTCGAAGCGCTCGAGGAAGGTGACCTGGAGCGCTCCAGTGAGCTGTATCGCCTGCTCACAGAGCGTTGGGCAACGGTGCGAGGACGGGAAGCAAGCAATTGATCTCTCCTGATCTCTCCGCCCGTTTTGCTAAAGACCGGTCGGTCACATGCCGATAGTCCTAGTAGGCGGGGGGAGAAATAGCCCTAAGTTGCTATGGTCTGTCCCATTCGACGCCTCTAGGATAATCAGGATCTCCGCGAGAATCAGGACTCGTGGGGAGCGTACCAAGGTGAGGTGGCTACCATGTCCGCCAGTCGCAACATCCAGAACGCGCCCACACCCGAGGCGCTGCTGACCCCGGCCGAGGTCGCCGCGCTGTTTCGCGTCGACCCCAAGACGGTCACTCGCTGGGCCAAGGCAGGAAAGCTCTCGAGCATCAGGACGCTCGGCGGGCACCGC
>DASWDC010000027.1:0-3197 GCA_036395655.1 Actinomycetota bacterium
TCCGTGGGAACGGGGGAGAGGAGCTGGCAGATGCGGATGAGCGGCGTGTGGGGACGCTGGAGGCGCAAGCCCCCGGTGGTCGCGCCGCCAAGGCGCGCCAGCGACGGCAGCGGCGGCGGCAACGGCGACGGAACTGGGACCGATCAGGGACCGTCCGGGGCCGGGGCTGCCGCCGCGCCCAGGGGGCATGTCGCGATCCTGCTCGACCCGGGGCTCGAATCGGTTGCCAGCTCCCTGCAGGAGGAGCTCGGGCCCGGGTTCGCGGTGGTCGTGGAACCGCCGGAGCCGGTGGGGTCGTCGCAGAGTGTTATCGCGGTGCTCGACGCGACCCCCGATCCCGCCGCGTCGACGGCCGTCGCCCGCCAGCGCCGCCGGCACCCGCAGGCGGGCATGCTGGTGGTGGCGAGCCGGAGCGCCGCCGCCGCCACCTGGCAGACGACCGCCGACCTGCTGGACGCCGGTGCCGACGACGTGCTGATCGAGCTGAACACCCGCGAGCTGGCCGCCCGGCTGAAGGCGCTCGCCCGGCGGCGGCTGGCAACGCCCGCCACGCCCGCCACGCCCGCTCCCCGGATGAACGACCCGGTGGGCCACCCCGCCGACGACCCCGCACGGTCGCTCACCTAGCGGCTGCCGCTCAGGGTGTCTGTGGCCCGCCCGCTGGCCAGTTCGTGACCGGGCGAAACTCACGGCTTGCCCTCAGCCGGCCCTCAGCTGGCCTCAAGCTTCGGTCCTGAGGATCACCGCTGCAGGCGGGGTGTGCCTGCCTGCCTTCCTTCCTTTCGCCGTCGTCGAGGAGGCATTGGGTGCACATCGTGCGGACCTGGGCGCTGGCACGGACCTACCGGCGCGGGTCAATCCCAGTGCCGGTCCTGCGTGGCATCAACCTGGAGCTCCGGGAAGGCGACTGGGTCGCCATCCTGGGTCCCTCCGGCTCGGGGAAGTCCACCCTGCTCAACCTGCTGGGGCTGCTCGACCAGCCAGACGCGGGCGTCTACGAGCTGGCCGGCGAGGACGTCTCCGACGTCAGCGACACGCGCCGGGCCGAGCTGCGCAACCGCGAGATCGGGTTCGTGTTCCAGCGCTTCAACCTGCTGCCGCGGACCAGCGCGCTCGAGAACGTGGCGGCGCCGCTGCTCTACCGGCGGATCCGCCGGGCCGAACGGCTGGAGCGCGCCGCCCAGGTGCTCGAAGAGGTGGGCCTCGGCGACCGCATGGACTACGACACCAGCGAGCTGTCTGGTGGGCAGATCCAGCGGGTCGCGATCGCCCGCGCGCTGGTCGGCGAGCCGTCGCTGCTGCTGGCCGACGAGCCGACCGGCAACCTCGACAGCGCCTCGGGGGCCGACATCCTGGACCTGTTCGGCCGCCTGCACGCGCGCGGTCGGACCATCCTGCTGATCACCCACGACCCAGTCGTCGCCGGTCGTGCGGAGCGGCGGCTCCTGCTCGACGACGGCCGCCTCCACCTCATGGACCATAGCCAAAACTGACTATCCAAATGTAGGGGACGGTAAGCTAGGTTAAGCGAAGCTAAACGAGATAAACGAATGGTAAGAGCTGGAGGAGTCGCTCATGGAGTCCAACCGCCCGCCCAACCCGCCACCTGACCCGGAGGCCGGCCCGCCGGCCGAGCGTGCAGGCGAGCGAAGCGATGCCGTCCACGGGAGGCCGGCGGAGCCGCCCTGGGCGCAGCTCCCGCCCGGGATCGAGGCCGGACCGCCTCCCGCCGCCGACAGTGACGGCGACGGCGACAGCGACCATGGCCCCGTCCCTGTCTACGACCGCGTCGAGACGCGGACCAACGTCCGGGCGGTGCTGCTCGCCGCGGCGCTGGCCTTGGCGGTGGGCGCCGCCGGCGGGTTCTTCGTCGGGCGCCAGAGCGCCAAGAAGACCCCGACCACTCTGGCGCAGGCGATCCAGATGGCCGCCAGCGGGCAGCTGCCGCGCGGCAACGTCGGCGCTGGCCGCTTCGGCGCCTTCGGTGGTGGCGGTGGCGGTGGGAACGGCCAGAACGGCACCGGCAACGCCCAGGGCGGCCAGGGCGCCGGCGGAGGCCGCGGCGTCGGCGGCTTCGGCGGGTTCCAGGGCAGCATCACCGCCGTCGACGGCAACACCATCACCGTCCAGACCCCGGCCGGCCCGGTCAAGGTCGTGGTCGCCGGCAACACCTCGATCCTCAAGACCTCCTCGGGCACCCGCTCCGACCTTGCCGTCGGCAAGACCGTCCAGGTCCGCCTCAACCTGAGCGCCAGCAACGGCGGCAGCGGCGGGAACACCTCCGGAACCGTGACCGCCTCCAGCATCGTGGCGGAGCCGACCCAATGAGCAAGGCCAAGAGCAAAGCGCGCCCCAGCGGCTCCGCCAGGCGGCGCCGGCGCCGCAACGGCTGGATCGCCGCTGGTGTCGTACTGGTGGCGCTGGCCGGCGCTGGCGCCGCCTACCTGGTGACCGCTGGGTCGAGCAAGGCGGTGGTGGCACAGCCGCCGGCGACCTCGCCGGCGCGGCGGGGCAACCTCACCCAGACGGTCGACGCCTCGTTCACGCTGGTCCGCGACCCGGCGATCACCCTGACCTCGCCACAGGGGGGGATCATCACCAAGCTGGACCTCAGCAACGGCGCCAAGCCAGCGTCATTCAAGCCGCTGCTGGCGGTCAACGGCACCAACGTCTACGCGATCGTCAGCTCCACGCCGATCTACCGCAGCCTCGCCAGTGGCGACAGCGGCGACGACGTCAAGGCCCTGCAGACCGCGCTGAAGGCCGACGGCTACGACCCTGGCACCATCGACGGGACCTATGGCACCGGCACCTTCGACGCGGTCGAGGCCTGGCAGACCGACCAGGCGCTGACCGTCGACGGCAAGTTCAACCTGTCGGACTTCGTCTGGGTCCGGCCCGGCTCGACCGCGCTGAGCGTCTCCGCCAGCGTCGGCGACCGCATCACCGCCCAGACGGCGCTGGCGACCATCGCCGTCCCCGGCGCGCTGGTGGCGCAGGCCGACGTCAGCCAGCTTGACGTCGGCCGTCTCAAGGCAGCCCAGAGCGCCCAGCTCACCTTCGACGCCCTCTCCGGCGCGACCGCGCCCGCCAAGGTGGTCGCGATCCCGGTGGACTCGGAAAGCTCGCAGCAGAGCGCCGGCTCGAACTCGGTGGTCCAGTACGCGGTGACCCTGCGGCCGCTGCGCCTGCCCGCC
>DASWDC010000028.1:0-3982 GCA_036395655.1 Actinomycetota bacterium
CAGCGACGACAACCCCGACACTGTCGCCGCCCGCCTGGTCACCTACCGCCGCGACGCCGGCCCGCTCCTGGCCCACTACTCCGGCCGCGTCCGCCGCGTCAGCGCCTCCGGCGACCTCGACGAGGTCTTCGAACGCGCCGAACGCGCGCTCGCGTCCCTTCCCCGCGCCGCCCGCGGCTGAACTGAGCGGCCTAGCCTAGCTGTCGCTGTCCTTCAGGTTGAGGGCGAGGTACGCCCAGAACATCGGGTGGACGCGGAACCGCTGGGTGGTGGCGAGGTTGAGGTGGCCGACCTGGTAGGGCCCGAGGTAGGCGGTGTTGGCGCCGGGGGAGTCGGCCTGCAGGAAGCCGACCTGCCAGAGGATGTCGATCAGGGAGTCGATGCTTTCCTGGCTGACCCATTCGCGGGCGCCGCTGCGCAGGGCGGCGCCGTCGGTCAGCTCCAGGCAGTGCCACGACAGCTCTTCGCGGTCGAGGTGGGAGGGGCCGCCGCGGAACGTCTCGAAGACGTGGAGCAGGCCGGGGTACTGGAAGCGGAACTCGGCGGCGATGTCCTTGGTGCGTT
Organism: Actinomycetota bacterium; assembly: GCA_036395655.1. Lineage (GTDB taxonomy): Bacteria > Actinomycetota > CALGFH01 > CALGFH01 > CALGFH01 > DASWDC01. The sequence goes on from DASWDC010000028.1 coordinate 565, forward strand.
CCTCGGAGTAGGCCAGTTCGACCTTGGCGAGGGTGTCGGGGGTGACCGGGAGGCTCAGCTTGCGGTTGCGGGTCTCCTCCAGGGCGTGGGCGCAGAGCTGGATGACCTCGCGTGGGCGGTGCAGGGTGCGGTCCATGACAAACCCGAAGGAGCTGCCCGGTGACCCCGCCACCGAGGGGGAGAAGATCAGGTTCCAGCAGTGCCGGTCGTCGGCCTTGCGCATCTCCGGGACCGAATGGCGGATCCGGGCCGCGATCAGCTGCAGCAGGCTCGACGGGTCCCAGGAGAGCACCTCGATCACGTCGCGGAACTTCTGCGCGTCGTCGTACAGCGCCGGGATGTTGTCGTACAGCTCCTGGCGCAGCGACATGTAGACCTTCAGGTTGTCGCTGAGGCCGTTGATCGACATGCACGCCTGGAACAGGCCGGCGACGAACGCCTGCGCGTCCTCGGAGGCGTCCCAGCCGCGGTCCAGCTCGTCGACCAGCACCACCACCCGCTCGCGTTCCAGGACCTGCTTGAGGGCGGGGAACAGCGGGTCCAGCTCGGCGAGCTTGTAGAGCTTCTCCAGCTCCCGGGTGCGCAGCGACGCCTCGTAGGGGCCGACCTTCAGGCCCTCGACCCGTTTCAGGTAGGAGATCAGCGCCGAGAGCTTGCTGGTGGCGCCGCCGACGTGATTGTCGCGGACGTAGCGGTACATGGCCACCGCCGGGCCCTTGAGCCGCTGGCCCTTCCTGGACAGCTCCTGCATCACCTGGATGTAGATCAGGTACTTCCAGGCGACCGCGTAGGCGCCGAGCTTGGCCCAGGAGCCGGAGTTCTCCGGGAGCATCGTCTGGTGCAGCAGCTCGTAGGAGTAGTCCTCGGGCGCCAGCTCGATGACGTGGCTGCCGGCCTCGCGCTCCCGCTGGGCGAGCATCTGGAAGATGGCGCTCTTGCCGGCGCCCCGGCTGCCGAGGATGACCAGCTTCTCACCGTGCCGGACGCGGGTGAACGCCTCGGATTCGATGAAGTAGGCGGCCAGTCCCCGCTCGATGTCCCGCTCGGCCGCTGGAGCACCCAGATCGATCCGGGTCGGGCTGAGCGTCCGGGCGCCAGAGGCGACACTCATGTACTTCCCCCTCAGTCCGGTTGGATGGACACGGACGCCTTGACCCTACCGGACCAACCCCATCGGCGCATAGAGGAATAAAGCGGGGCGAGGGCGCCGGGCTGCTGTGGTTACCGGCTCGTTAGCCCGCTCCGCGAAGTTCATGGCTGCCTCGTCACCCGACCGAACCGGAGCCGCCTTCATGCGCCCTCGCGAGGACCTCCGCGAGCAGCACCGTCACGTCCCACCCGTCGCCCACGCCCGGCTCCGCCCCCGCCCCCGCCCCCGCCCCTGGCCGCAGCCGCCAACCCCGGACCCAGCCCCGGTGCCCGCTGCCACGGCTGCGGCTGCGGCAGCGGCGAGGCCGCGGTGGACGCGCCGGCAGGTGCTCGCCGGCGGCGGCGCGGCGCTCGGCCTCGGCCTGGTCGGCGTGCTGGGCTGGAAGGGGGCGTGGGCGGAGGCGCGGCTCGGCGAGGCCCGCGCCGCCCTCGGCGACCTCGGCCTGCCGCTTCCGGGGCTCCACGGCCCCGGTGCGGCCTCAGCGTCGGCGGGGATCGCCGACGGCGCCGGCGGCGGCGGCGCGCGGACGGTCCGCGCCACGCTCTCCGCCCAGCCGGTCACCATCGACCTCGGCGGGCCGGTGGTGCGGACGTGGGCCTACGGCGACGCCCTGCCCGGCCCGCTGTTGCGCGGGCGGGTCGGCGACACCCTTGAGGTGGCGGTGCGCAACCACCTCCCGCAGGCGACCACGGTGCACTGGCACGGCATGGCCATCCCGAACCCGATGGACGGCGTGCCGAACCTCACCCAGCAGCCGATCGCGCCAGGCGCGGCCATGACCTACCGCTTCGTCCTGCCCCACCCCGGCACCTACTGGTATCACCCGCACGTCGGCGTGCAGCTCGACCGGGGCCTGTACGGGCCGCTGATCGTTGACGACCCCGCCGACCCGGGCCGCTACGACGCCGAGTTCACCGTGGTGCTCGACGACTGGCTCGACGGCACCGGCCGCACCCCCGACCAGGTGCTCCAGCAGCTCGCCGGCGGCATGGAGATGGACATGAGCGGCATGTCGATGGGCGAGGCGGCGGGCATGGCGAGCATGCGCTCGGCGGCGCTCGGCGGCGACGCCGGGGACGTCGACTACCCGCACTACCTGGTCAACGGCCGGGTGCCGTCCGCGCCGGTGACGCTGCGGGCGCGGCCCGGCCAGCGGGTCCGCATCCGGCTGCTCAACGCCGGGGCGGACACCGCCTTCCGGGTCGCCCTGGGCGGCCACCGCCTCACCGTCACCCACAGCGACGGCTACCCGGTCCGCCCGGTCACGGTCGACTCGCTGCTGATCGCCATGGGAGAGCGCTACGACCTGGAGGTGATCCTCGGCGACGGCGCCTTCCCGCTGGTCGCCGAAGCCGAGGGCAAGGGCGCCCGGGGGCTCGCGGTGGTCCGCACCGCCGGCGGCGCCATCCCCGGCGCCGCCGCCAAACCGGCGGAGCTGCGCGGCCGGCTGCTGCGCCTCAGCGACCTGGACGCCGCCCCCGAGGCCGCCCTCCCGCGCCAGCGCCTCGACCGGGTCCACGACATGGTCCTGCAGGGCGACATGGCGGGCTACCGCTGGACCATCAACGGCCACAGCTACGACCACCTGCGCCCAAGCGACGCCCCGGCGCTGCCGCTCCGCGACGGCGAGCGGCTGCGGCTGCGCTTCGTCAACCTGAGCCCGATGTTCCACCCGATGCACGTCCACGGCCACACCTTCCAGGTCCGCACCGCCGGCAGCGCCAGCGGCGCCGGGCCGCGCAAGGACACCGTGCTGGTGCGGCCCCTGGAGACGGTCGTCTGCGACCTCGCCGCCGACAACCCCGGCACCTGGATGGCGCACTGCCACAACCTCTACCACGCCGAGAGCGGCATGATGGCCCTGCTCGCCTACCAGAACTAGCGCGAACGAGGGCGCTGCGCCTCTCTCTCTCTCTACACTGCTTGGACGCCGTTCATCGGAATCTACGCATCCGTGATCGCATGGCCACGAATGCGAGCCCGTTCCTGCTTCACCGCAGGCAGTTCCACCAAACCGTCACCGGTCTGGCCAGCGCTCCCCGCTCCACAGGCGTTTTCGGTCTCCGGGGAACTCCCGGCGACCCAGCCGTTCCTATCTTCCGCAAGCTGTGCCAGGTTCCTGGCCGCATTCAGGTCGCGGTCTACCATCAGCCCGCACCTCGGGCAGCTAAACACCCGCACCCCAAGCGGCAGGGTGTCCGTGACCTGCCCGCAGCCCGAGCAGCGCTTGGAGGAGGGGTAAAACCGTGGCGCGACTACCAGCCGGGA
>DASWDC010000029.1:0-5698 GCA_036395655.1 Actinomycetota bacterium
TGGTGGCGGTGGACGACGCCTTCGGCGACGCGGTCAGCCGCGGCGCCGCCGGCGAACTGCGCGAGCGCCACTACACCCAGGCCGGCACGGTGCGCTACGACCCGCGCCGCTACAACGCCAGCCAGGTCGTCCACCAGATCGCCGCGACCCGGCCGGACGTGCTGTTCGCGGTCGCCTACATCAAGGACGGCATCGCCCTGCGGCGCGAGACCGTGCGCCAGCACCTGCACCTGGTCGCCAACATCGGGACCTCGTCGAGCTACTGCATGCTGGCCTTCGGCGCGGCGCTCGGCCGTGACGCCGTCGGCCTGTTCGCCTCCGACAAGCCCGACGCCGACTCCCTCAACCAGCAGGCCCTCAACCCGCAGGCACGCGAGCTGCTGAGCACCGCCCAGCGGGAATACCGCGCCGCCTACCACCAGGAGATGAGCGCGGCGGCGCTGGCGGGCTTCGCGGGCGCCTGGGCGCTGTTCCACTGGGCTCTCCCCTCCGCCAGCTCCGACAGCCCGGCCGAGGTGGCCAGGGCCGCACGGGCGCTGCGGCTGCCGACCGGCACCCTGCCCAACGGCAGCGGCCTGCGGTTCGGCCAGGTCGGCACGCCCGACGCCACCGTGAACCTCCGCGCCACCAGCGTCATCTGGGAGTGGACCGCGGTGGACCGCCGCCAGGTGATCTGGCCGCCGCCGTTCGCGACCGGCCAGTTCCGGCCGCTCCCCATGGCCGCATGAGCGGCCGGACGGGCAGACGGATGAACCTCCGGGGGGAGGGCGGGCGGCGGATCCTGCTCGCCGGGACCGGCGCGGTGCTGGTGCTCGCCTACCTCGCCGGCGCCTCGCTCAGCGGCGCGCTGAGCCCGCTGGCGCGCCGGCCGCTGCTGGACGGGCTGGCGCCGCCGCCGCCCTACCGCTGGGTGAGCCCGCCGCCGGAGTTCGCCAGCGGCAACAAGCCGCCGAGCAGCGGCCACGCGACCATCCGCCTCGGCGCCGGCGGCTCCGAGGTGAGCGCCAGCGGCACCGACGACGGCCAGCTCAGCCTGGTGTTCGACCAGGGGGCGGTCGCGGCCAGCGCCGGCCAGCAGTCGGCGACGATCACCATCCAGCCGTTCGACCCGGCGAAGCTGGCACCGGTCCCGTCCGGGCTGATCGCCGCCGGCAACGCCTACCGCATCCAGGCGCGCTACCAGCCCTCCGGGAAGGCGGCCTCGATCGTCAAGGGTCAGGTGGCGCTGATCTACCCGCTGCTCTCGGTCCCGGTGGCCAGCCCCTTCGACTACCTCGTGCTCACCTCCCCCGACGGCCACGCCTGGACCCGCCAGCGGAGCACCACCCAGCCCGGCAGCCACCAGGTGAGCGCCCCGGTCTCCGGCGGCGGCTACGTCCTGGTCGCTGTCCCCCCGGGAACCGCCGCCCAGAGCCAGGGCCACAGCCGCCGTGTCCTGGTCCTGCTGATCGTCGCGGTCGTGTACGCGATCATCATGGTGATCGTGGTCGGCCGGTGGCTGGTGAGGAGGTCCGCGCGTTGAGACGGAGCCAGTGGCGGCGCCGGCTGGTGCTGGCGCCGCTGCTGGCCGTGGTTCTGGCAATGGCTGGCGCCACGCCCGCGAGTGCGCATGTCATCGGGACCAGCGCCAAGCCGGGCAACTACCGGACCCGGGTGCTCGCCATCAACCCCGCGGTTCCCGGCCTCACCGTCCGGGTGGTCGAGGCCGGCGGCAAGCTGGAGCTGATCAACCACAGCGGCCAGGCCGTGCTGGTGCTCGGCTACGACAACGAGCCCTACCTGCGCGTCGGGCCGTCCGGCGTGGACGAGAACGAGCGCTCCCCGAGCACCTGGTCCAACCGCAGCGTGCTGCCGCCCAAGACCCGCCCGCCTTCCGGCCTGGACCCGTCGGCGCCGCCGCGGTGGCGCCGCGTCTCCGGCAGGCCCGTGGCCATCTGGCACGACCACCGCAGCCACTGGGCCGGACCGGGCGAGCCGCCCGCCGTCCGAGCGGATCGAGGGCGGACGCAGGTGGTCGTGCCCGAGTGGCGCGTGCCCCTGCGGGTCGGCTCGCAGACGGTGGTGGTCTCCGGCGAGATCGCCTGGGTCCCCGGCCCCGCCCCCTGGCCCTGGATCGGAGCGGCCGTCCTGCTCTGCGCCGCCGTGCTGCTCGCCGCCCGCCGGGGCGGTGCTTGGCGGCTGCGGGCCCTGATCGCCGCCACGGTCCTGGCGGTCGCCGCCGACGTCGTCCACGCCACCGGCAGCTGGCTCGGCTCCACCGCCTCGACCGTGACCAAGCTCTACAGCAACGCCACCCCCCTCGCGGGCTGGGTCGTCGCCGGCCTCGCCATCTGGCGGCTCCTGCGCGGCCGAACCGCCAACGGCTCCGGTTCACCGGACGCCCTCGAAACCGGCAACACCTACCTGCTGATCGCCGGCATCTTCCTGGCGGTCGCCGGCGCTCTGCCCGACGTCGGCGTCCTGGACAGCTCCCAGATCCCCGAGCCGTTCCCGCCCAACCTCACCCGCGCGGTCGTCACCATCACCCTCGGCCTCGGCTCCGCCCTGGTCCTCGCCGTCCTGCTGGCCCCGCCGACAACGCCCCGCCGGCCCAAACCGGCGCCCGACCCCAGCGGCAACCAGGCCGCGCCCTCGCCGTCGCCGCCCCAGCCTTCGTAGGCGGCGGGCCGCCAGCCGCTCAGTGCCGCTGGCTGAAGTGATGCGACGTCTCGCGGTGCGCGTCGCCGCCGAGGGTGGGCTGGTGGCCGACGTGGACGGTCGCGTCGGCGAGCCGCGGCACCTGGTGGAGGAGCTGATGGCGCACGGCTTCGGCGAGGTCGTGGGCCTGCGGCAGTGACAGGGACGCGTCGGCTGCGATCTCCACCTCGGCGAGCAGGTCGTGGCCGACCCAGCGCATCCGGAGCCGGTCGAGGGAGACGACGCCGGGAACCTGCCGGATGACCTCCTCGGCGTGGAGCACGGTGTGGTCGTCGACGCGGTCCATCATGCGCCCGTAGATCTCACGGACCGCCTGGCGGAGCACGCCGATGATCGCGATGCCGATGGCGAGCCCGGCGACCGGGTCCGCGGCTCGCCAGCCCGCCGCCACCCCGACCGCGCCAGCCACGACCGCCAGGGAGGTCAGCCCGTCGGTCCGGGCGTGGAGGCCGTCGGCGAGCAGCGCGGCCGACCCGATGCGGCGGCCGACCCGGATGCGGTAGGCGGCGACCCACTCGTTGCCGATGAAGCCGACGATCCCCGCCGCCGCGACCCAGCCGAGGTTGCGCAGGTCGCGTGGGTTCACCAGGTGATCGACGGCCTCGTAGGCGGCGATCAGCGCGGAGAGGGCCATGGCGAGCAGGACGAAGAGCCCGGCGACGTCCTCACCCCGCCCGTAGCCGTAGGTGTAGCGGCGGTTGGGGAGGCGACGCCCGGCGAGGAACGCGATCCCGATCGGGATGGCGGTCAGCGCGTCGGCGAAGTTGTGGATCGTGTCGGACAGCAGCGCCACCGAGCCCGAGGCGAGCACCACCACGAACTGCGCCACCGCGGTGGCCCCGAGGACGACGAGCGAGATCCTGAGGGCTCGCATGCCCTCGGCACTCGCGGTCAGTGCCGAGTCGATCCGGTGGCCGGTGTCGTGGCTATGCTGGTGACCGTGCGGGTGTGGACGCAGGCGCCTGACAAGCTGGCGGAGCCCGGCGCCGTGGAGCGCGAGCACCAGGATGACCGCCACCCCGATCACGACCGGGCTGATGAGCCACCGCCGTGCGCCCAGGATGGCCGCCCTGATCAACCAGAGGTGCACGGCGACGGCCGCCGCGCCGACCACGATGGTGAGCGCCATGCCCCGGCGCTCTCGGAGTTGTTCATGTAGTCTCATGGGAGCCATTCTGGGCGGTTGTTCATAACGATGTCAAGAGGTGAGGGCCCATGCTTGACAAAGTTATGAGCGAACGCCCAGAATATGCGGTGTAGTTATGAGCAATCGTTCAGAACAGTTCGCAAAGGAGGTGAGGCCGTTGCCCAGACCCCTTGCCGCCCCGGTCCTGGCCGCCACCGACGGCGACTTGGAGGCGGTCCGGGAGCACATCCTGGAGGCCACCCACCGGGTCATCGACCGCAAGGGACTCGCGGCGGCGTCCACCCGCGCCATCGCTGAGGAGGCCGGGGTCGCCGGCGGCACGCTCTACAACTACTTCGACAACCACACCCAGCTGCTGGCCAAGGCCATCGTGTGGTATGCGGCGAAGCTCAGCGATCCAGTCGCCAGCCTCCCGTCGCGTGCCGGCAAGTACACCGTCGCCCACAACCTGCGCTACTTCGTCCGGCAGGCCGCGACCGTGCTCGACCGGCTCGTCCCGGCCTTCGCGGCGGCGTTCTCCAACAGCCAGCTGCTGGAGGCGGTGCGCCGCGAGATGGCCGGCATCGACCCGCTGAGCGACCCCGCCCGGGTGGTCGAGCGGTACCTGCTCGCCGAACGCGACCTCGGCCGCGTCGCCCCGGATGCCGAGTGCCGCACGGCGGCCTCGATCATCGTCAGCCTCTGCCACGACGACGCCTACCAGCGCTACCTCTACCGGGAGACGGGCCCGCCGCGGCCGCGGCGCGGGGAGATCGACCTGATCGCGCGGTCCCTGACCAAGCCCCTGACCAAGCCCCTGACCGAATGAGTGCAAAGGACCGGAATCATGTACCTCATCATCGGAATCGTCGCCGCGGCCGCCGTCATCGTCGCCGCGGCGCTGCTGGCGCTCGCAGTCCGCGCGCTGAAGGCCGCCCACACCCGGCCACCAGCGGGAGCCGCTGCCGCTGCCCCGCACACGCAGGAGCATGGGCACGGCGGCAGCGGGCTGCAGCGAACCGTTCTCTCGATCGTCGGCAGGACCATCCCGCGGCTGCTGCGGCTGGGTGTCCGCATGGGCCCGATGATGCTGCTGACCGTCCGCGGCCGCAGCACCGGCCTGCCCCGCACCAACCCGGTGGACCTGTTCGAGCGTGACGGCCGCCACTGGCTGGTCGCCACCCACGAGGCCAACGCGAGCTGGGTGCGCAACCTCCGCGCCGCCGGCGAGGGAACCCTCGCGCGAGGCCGCCGCCGCTACGGCTTCACCGCCGTCGAGCTGTCACAGCGGGCAGCCGGAACCGTGCTCAAGGAGGTCCTGGGCCCGCGGCTGACCAGGCCCGCCGCCGGCTTCGTGCTGCGGCAGACCCTCGGCGTCCCGCCGGGTGGGTCGCTGGACGAGTTCACCAGCGCCGCCGCCTCCCATCCCGTCTTCGAGCTCACCATCCGGCGCGACGGCGCCCTCGCCCCGACCAGCGGCATCGCATCGCAACCCCAACGGAAGGAGACCGCATGAGCACCCCCGCCACCAACTCGAAGAAAGCCCCCATGGTCGCGATCGGAGCCGGCATCCTGATCGTCCTCGCCCACCTCACGCTGGCCGTCACCGGGGTCATGTCGGCGGCACAATGGACCAGCGGCGTCGTCATCGGTCTGCTGATCGCCGGCGTCGGCAACCACTTCAGGATCTTCGGACGCCGATGAGCTGAGATGAGCTGAGATGAGCTGAGAGGGATGGGTGCCTGTGGACGTCGTCGACTCCGTACGGGACTTCTGGGACGCGGACGCCGAGGGGTATGACCGCGCACCGGACCATGGAGCCGCCACCGGGGCGGAGCGGGCCGCGTGGAGCGGCGCGCTGGCTCGGCTGCTCCC
>DASWDC010000030.1:0-6718 GCA_036395655.1 Actinomycetota bacterium
GGCGAGGCCGGCGACATCATCCTGCTGGAGGAGTTCCTGGAGGGCCCGGAGGCGAGCCTGTTCGCCCTCAGCGACGGCCGCACCGTGGTCCCCCTTGCCCCGGCGCGCGACTACAAGCGCGTCGGCGACGGCGACCAGGGCCCCAACACGGGCGGCATGGGTGCCTACTCGCCGCTGCCCGACTTCCCCGAGGCCCTGCTCGCCGAGGTGCGCCACACCATCCTGGAGCCGACCGTCACCGAGCTGAGCGCCCGTGGCATCCCCTACCGGGGGCTGCTGTACGCGGGGCTGGCGCTGACCCCGGCGGGCCCCAAGGTGATCGAGTTCAACTGCCGCTTCGGCGACCCGGAGACCCAGGTGGTGCTGCCGCGCCTCGCCTGCGAGCTGACCGACCTGCTGTGGTCGACCGCGGAGGGCGTGCTCGCCGGCCACAAGGCCATCTGGGACCCGCGCGCCTGCGTCACCGTGGTGCTCGCCTCCGGCGGCTACCCGGGCTCCTACCAGCGCGGCCTGCCGATCGGCGGCCTTGAGGAGTCCGCCGCCCTCCCCGGCGTTCGCCTGTTCCACGCGGGCACCGCCAGCGACCGGTCCGGGCAGGTCCTGACCGACGGCGGCCGGGTGCTCGCCGTCACCGCCCTGGACGACGACCTGCCGAGCGCGCGGCGCCGCGCCTACGCCGCCGCTGAGCTGATCCGGTTCGAGGGGGTTCACTACCGCCGGGACATCGCGGCGAATCTCTGAATTAGGTCGATCGTCGAAGAACCGAACTCCACGAATCTGGTCCGGATTCTATGCCAAACTCCGTAGTCCTCTGTTCGAGGGCTTCGCCGGAGTGTTACAACAGCCTCTGAGAGGAACGGCAAGCTCCGTGGGCCCGCACGGTCCAGCCGGCTCCAGCGACGCACGCTCGCACAGGAGAGGCCATGCAACTCGCACGCGAAGCACCGATCCCCCTGCTGACCGGCCCCCGGTCCCTGATCGGCCGGGCAGTCCCGCTGGCGGCGCTGCTCGGCGGCAGCGGGCTCGCCGCCGTCACCGTCACCCTCACGTTCCAGCACAGTTTGTCCTTCCAGAGTTTCGTGGTGCTGCAGGTTTTGTTGATCACCGCCTGGGTGGTCGGCGGCGAGGCGCGGGTGCGGCGCGCCTTCTCCGCGGTGGTCGCCGACCGCGCCCAGCGTCTCGAGCGCGAGCTCGGCTACATGGCCCGGGAGACTGTCGCCGCTGAGCGTGTCCGCGCCGCCCGGGACCTGCACGAGCTGGTCACCGGCGACGTCGAGTTCATGGTGTCGCAGCTCAAAGCGGTCGAGCGGTTGCTTCCCGCCGGCCCTGGGCCCGGTTCCGCCCAGGTCCGGGAGGCCCGCGAGGCGCTCGGCCGCGTCGCCCGCGGCGCCGAGCGCACGGTCGCACGGCTGCAGCGCGGCCAGGAGCTGCTCGACCTGGACGGCCCGGGCGGCTGCGCCCCGGCCCACAGCCCGATGAGCCAGCTCGGCGCGCTGGTCTCCGAGGTCAAGACCGCTGGCCTGCCGGTGGACGTGGTGGTCGAAGGCGCGGCGGTCCCGCTGCCCGCCGAGGTCGACGGGTCCGCCTACCGGATCGTCCAGGAAGCGCTCAGCAACTGCCTCAAGCGCCCAGGCCCGGCACGCCCGCAGCTGCTGATCCGCTACGGCCCCCAGGACCTGGAGCTGCAGGTCACCGAGGACGCCAGCGCCTGGCACCTCGACCCCGACGCCGGCCGCCACGCCAGCCTCGGCTGGGTCCAGCCGCGCCCGCCCGTCCATGATCCCGGTGCTGAGCCCTTGCTGGAGGGCGGCTACGGGGTCCATGCCCGCCTGCCGCTGGCCGCCACGCCGCGTGCCTGACCCGCCCCCTGACCCCGGCTGGTTGGACCGCTAGAATGCACGGGCCGCCGCTGCCCGTCTTCTTGACTGTTCGAGGAGCACGTATGCCTGAACCGCTGGTCGGGATCATCCTCGGCTCCAGCTCCGACGAGGAGAGGACGCAGGCTGCCTGCGTCATGCTCGAAAAGTTCGGGGTCGAGTTCGAGCTGGAGGTGCTGAGCGCCCACCGCAGCCCCGCCCGGGTCGCCGCCTACGCCGAGGGCGCCGCCGACCGGGGCCTCCAGGTGATCATCGCCGCCGCCGGCAAGGCCGCGGCCCTGCCCGGCGTGATCGCCGCCCACACCGTCCTGCCCGTGATCGGCCTGCCGATCTACGGCCAGCAGCTCGGCGGCCAGGACGCCCTCTACTCGATCGTGCAGATGCCATCCGGCGTCCCCGTGGCCACCGTCGGCCTGGACGCCGCCGCCAACGCCGGCATCCTCGCCGTGCAGATCCTCGCGGTCGCCGACCCCAAGCTCCGCGCCGTACTGCAGGACTTCAAACGCCAGCTGGCCGAAGGACTTCGTCTTTGAGCTGGTGGCGTCCGCTAAGCTTCCCGGGTGATCCCGCGCTACACCCTTCCCGAGATGGGGACAGTCTGGTCTGAGACGACCAGGTTCGAGCTGTATGCCCAGGTGGAGGCTGCGGTGGTGCGCGCGCGGGCGCGACGCGGGCTGGTCCCGGCCGGCGACCTCGCCGTGATCGAGCAGGCCCCGCCGCCCGACCCCGCACGGGTCCACGAGCTGGACGCTCAGCTCCACCATGACGTGATCGCCTTCCTGACCGCCTACGGCGAGGGCATCGGCGCACCCGCCAGGCACGTCCACTACGGCATGACCTCCTCGGACCTGATCGACACCGCCCTGGCACTGCAGCTGGCCCGCGCCGCCGACCTGCTGCTCCAGCGCCTTGACACCCTGGTGGCGGTGCTGCGCGAGCGGGCCCTGGAGCACCGCGCCACCCTGGCGCTCGGCCGCACCCACGGGGTCGCCGCCGAGCCGACCACCTTCGGCCTCAAGCTCGCCAGCCACGCCTTCGCCTTCGACCGCGACCGGCGCCGCCTGCGCGGCGCCCGCGACGCGGTCGCGGTCGGGACGATCTCGGGTGCCGTCGGCACCTACGCCAACCTGCCCGCCGAGGTGGAGGCCGAGGTGCTCGCCGAGCTCAGCCTCCACCCGGAGGACGCCCCCACCCAAGTGGTGGCCCGCGACCGCCACGCCCAGTTCCTCACCGCCCTGGCGCTGGCCGGCGCGAACCTCGAACGGCTCGCCACCGAGATCCGCCATCTGCAGCGCACCGAGGTCCGCGAGGCCGAGGAGCCATTCGCGGAAGGTCAGAAGGGCTCCTCCGCCATGCCCCACAAGCGCAACCCGATCGTGGCCGAGCGCCTCACCGGGGTGGCGCGGCTGCTGCGCGGCTACGCGATCGCCGGCCTGGAGGACGTGGCCCTGTGGCACGAGCGGGACATCTCCCACTCCTCGGTGGAGCGGGTGGTGCTGCCCGACGCCTGCTGCGTGCTCGACTACGGCCTGGAGCGCGCCGCCTGGCTGGTCGGCGGCCTGCGGGTCAACATCTCGCGGATGCGCGCCAACCTGGAGGCGTCCGGCGGCCTGGCCGGCTCCTCGGCCGCGCTGCTCGCCCTGGTCGACGCCGGCTGGTCACGCGAGCGCGCCTACGCCGCCGTGCAGCGCGCCGCCATGGCCGCCTGGGAGGGCGGGTGCAGGTTCAAGGAGCTGCTGCTGGCCGAGCCTGGCGTCGCGGAAGCGGTCGGCGGTGCCGCCGGCCTGGACAGCGCCCTGGATCCCGCCCGCTTCGTGGCCAACGCCGAACCGGTCCTCAAGCGCCTGGAGGAGCTGCCGTGACCCGTCCAACGCCAACCTCAACGCCGGCGGCGCCGGAGCTGGAAGGGCTGCGCCACCTGGCCTCCGGCAAGGTCCGCGACCTCTACGCGGTCGACGCCGAGCAGCTGCTGCTGGTCGCCTCCGACCGCGTCTCCGCCTTCGACGTGGTGCTCCCCGACCCGGTCCCCGGCAAGGGCGAGGTGCTCACCGCGCTGACCCAGTTCTGGCTGGAGGAGCTGGCCGGCCTGGCCCCCGGCCATCTGGTCGGCTGGCGCGCCGCCGAGCTGCCGCCCGGGGCGCGCCACCTCGCCGGGCGGGCCATGCTGGTCCGCCGCCTCGACATGGTCCCGATCGAGTGTGTCGCCCGCGGCTACCTGGTCGGCTCCGGCTGGGCCGAATACCAGGCCTCGGGCACCGTCTGCGGGATTCGTCTCCCCGCCGGCCTGCGCCAGGCCGACCGCTTGGAGGAGCCGCTGTTCACCCCGGCGACCAAGGCCACCACCGGCCACGACGAGAACATCTCCGAGGCCGAGATGGCCGAGCGCGTCGGCGGGGCCCTCACCGAGCGCCTCCGCGACCTGACCCTGGCGGTCTATGCCCGCGGGGCCGAGCACGCCGCCAGGCGGGGGATCCTGCTGGCCGACACCAAGTTCGAGTTCGGCCTCGACCGCAGCGGCCAGGTCATGCTGGCCGACGAGGTCCTCACCCCCGACTCCTCCCGCTTCTGGCCGGCCGGCGCCTGGGAGCCGGGCTCCTCGCCGCCCTCCTTCGACAAGCAGTTCGTCCGCGACTGGCTGCGGGGGCAAGACTGGGACAAGCAACCGCCGGCTCCGGCCCTCCCCCCCGACGTCATCGCCGGCACCGCCGCCCGCTACCGCGAAGCCTACGAGCGCCTCACCGGCCACCTCCTCGACGACTGGCTCGCCGAGGCCCGCACGGGCGCCTGAGGCGTCCGCCAAGGCGTCCGCCAGGCGTCGCAGAAAGGCGATTCGCCGCTCGCACCAGCGGGAAGGCCTGCTCTTTGCAGACGCGCCTGCGAGCCGCGTAGATGGAGGGCAGACGATGCGTTCGCTGATGAGCGAGTTCAAACAGTTCCTACTCCGAGGCAACGTGGTCGACCTGGCGGTCGGGATCGTGATCGGGGTCGCCTTCGCCGCGGTCGTGCAGGGGATGGTCAGGGACCTGCTGACCCCCCTGATTGCGGCGATCTTCCACCAGCCGGACTTCGGCGGCCTCACCTTCAAGTTCAACAAGTCCGTGTTCCGCTACGGCGATTTCTTCAACCTGGTCATCGCGTTCATCACGATCGCCTTGGCGGTGTTCTTCTTCGTGGTGAAACCGATCAATACCCTGGTCGCATTGTCACGCCACGGCAGGACCCTGGACCCGACCACGCGCAAGTGCCCGGAGTGCCTCAGCGAGATCCCGCTGAAGGCGCGGCGCTGCATGTTCTGCACCGTGGTGGTCGCGACCAGCGAGCCCGCCAATCAGGGCGATGGCGTGCCGAGCCGTACGACGTGAGCATCAAGCGGCTTCAGCGCTGGACCCTGCATATTCCGTAGAGAATCCCTCGCGCAGATAGCTGAGCTCGGGTAGAGTCGCGCTCCGGTCAATCAGGCCGGTCAATCGGCGCGAGAATTCGGGGGGTGGCATGCGGCGAGCAGGCGCGTCCGCGCTTGGGGTCGTGGTCGTTGGAACAGCGTTGAGCGTGGTTGGGCTCTCGATGCGGCCCGCGGCGGTCCATGCGCTGGGCGCTGGAACCACCGTGCGGGCGACAGTGAGCGCCGACGGCGGCGACCCGGACGGCGACTCGTCGCGTGCCGCACTCTCGGCCGACGGGCACGTTGCGGTCTTCGCCTCCTCCGCCCGCAACCTCGTCCCCGGTCCGGGCGGCCCCGGCGCCGGCCCCACCCACGTCTTCTGGCGCGACCTCGTCCACCATGTCACCCGGCAGGTGGACGTCGACGCCACCGGCAGCCAGCCGGACGGCCCTGCCACCCTCCCCGCGGTGAGCGCGGACGGCCGCTACGTCGTCTTCCAGTCGGCTGCCACCAACCTGGTCCCCGGCGGCACCAGGGCAGGCGCTGATGTCTACCGCCGCGACATGGTCGCCGGCGCCACGATGCTGGTCAGCGTCAGCGCCACTGGCGGCGAAGCCAACGGGTTCTCCACCCGGCCCTCGGTCAGCGGGGACGGCCGCTACGTCGCCTTCAACTCCAGCGCCACCAACCTGATCCCCAACGCGCCCGCGTCACCCGCTTCGGGCGGGGGCACCCAGGTCTACGTCCGCGACCTCGTGGCCGGCACCACCGTCCGGGTCGCCCCCACCGCCGGCGGCAGCGCCGACGACGTCAGCCTCCGCCCCGACATCAGCGGGGACGGTCACTACCTCACCTTCGTCTCCGACGCCACCAACCTGGTTCCCGGCACCACCGACGCCAACGGCGAGCGCGACGTCTACCGCTTCGACCGCCTCGCCGGAGCCGTCCAGCGCGTCAGCGTCAGCGCCACCGGCGGCGACGCCAACGGCGCCTCCACCCGCCCAGCCATCAGCGCCGACGGCCGCTACGTCGTCTTCCAGTCCAACGCCAGCGACCTCATCAGCGGCGACACCAACCACCAGACCGACGTCTTCCGCCGCGACATGGTCACCGGCAGCACCATCCGCGTCAGCGTCAGCGCCACCGGGGCGCAGCTCAACGCGGCCAGCACCCGCGGCGCGGTGAACACCGACGGCCGCTACGTCGCCTTCGCCTCCAACGACACCCAGGTCGTCGGTGGCGACCACAACCACTCCCGCGACGTCTTCATCCGCGACCTCGCCGCCCACACCACCACCCGCGTCAGCGCCGCCCCCACCGGCGGCGACGGCCTCGGCTGCCACACGGCCACCACCCCACCGGGCACCGCTGTTCCCCTGGCCCGTTCCGGCGCCCCCGACATCAGCACCCGCCCCTCCCTCAGCGCCGACGGCCACACCGTCCTGTTCGTCTCCAGCTT
>DASWDC010000031.1:0-12963 GCA_036395655.1 Actinomycetota bacterium
ACCGGCACGAGGCCATGGCCGAGGCGCTGCACCGCGCGGGACCCGCGATCATCGCCAGCGGCTCCACCGTGGTGCTCAGCCTGCTGTGCCTGCTGGTCGCCGAGCTGCAGTCGACCAAGAGCCTCGGCCCGGTGATGGCGATCGGCATCGGGGTCGGCCTGCTCGCCATGCTCACCCTGCTGCCGGCGCTGCTGGTGATCTTCGGCCGCTGGATGTTCTGGCCGGTGCGGCCGGCGCTCGGCTCGGCCGAGCCGACCGAGCACGGCCTGTGGGCGCGGATCGGCGCCCGGCTGGCACGGCGGCCCCGCACCGTCTGGCTGGTGGGCGCGGTGGCGCTGGGTGCGCTGGCGCTGGGCACCACCGGCCTCAAGGCCAGCGGGATCCAGAACAAGGACTCCTTCCGCACCACCCAGGAGTCGGTGACGGGCGAGCGGGCGCTTGACCGCCACTTCCCCGCCGGCGCCGGCAACCCCGTCCAGGTCGTCGGCAACGCCGGCGCCGCCGAGCAGCTGCGCGCAGCCGTCCAGAACGTGGCGGGCGTCAGCGACGTCACCCAGCCGCGCACCGCGGGCGGCCTGGCCTACATCGAGGGGACCCTCGCCAGCGCCCCAGACTCGCAGGCCTCCTACGGCACCGTCGACCAGCTCCGCACCGCCGTCCACGCCATCCCAGGCGCCTCAGGCAAGGTCGGCGGCAACAGCGCCGTCAACCTCGACATCCAGCGCGCCTCCCACCACGACCGCAACCTGGTCGTGCCGCTGGTGCTGGTGGTGGTGCTGGTGGTCCTTGGGCTGGTGCTGCGCGCGCTGGTCGCACCGCTGCTGCTGGTCGCCACCGTGGTGCTGTCGTATGGCGCGGCGCTCGGGGTCAGCGCGCTGGTCTTCAACCACCTGTTCCACTTCGCCGGCGCCGACACGTCATTCCCGCTGTGGACGTTCGTGTTCCTGGTGGCGCTCGGCGTGGACTACAACATCTTCCTGATGACCCGGGTCCACGAGGAGTCCCGCCAGCACGGCACCCGCCGGGGCGCGCTGATCGGCCTGGCCGCCACCGGCGGGGTGATCACCTCGGCGGGCCTGGTCCTGGCCGGCACCTTCACCGCGCTTGGCTCGCTGCCGTTCGTGTTCATCACCGAGCTGGGCTTCGCGGTGGCGTTCGGCGTGCTGCTGGACACCTTCATCGTCCGCTCGGTGCTGGTCACCGCCCTCAACCTCGACGTCGGCCGCTGGATCTGGTGGCCCAGCCGCCTGGCCCGCAAGCCCGACGTCGAGCTCGACGAACTCGGCGCCGAGGCGGCAACCGCCACCCGCTGAGCAACAGCAGGAGCAGCGACAGGAGGCACCCCGCGCCGCTGGTTGGCGTGCCGCGGGGTGCCTCGTCGCGGTAGTTCTCGTCCTCCTGCCAATCTGGGATGCCGTTGTCGTCCCTGTCCGCCCCTTGCCACACGCTTCCTGTTCCCTCCCGATCGCCGGTGATTGTTCATAACTGTGCCGGAACTGCGCGCAAGCGGCAGCCTGCCTTGGCTCCCGGGCGCGAGCGGTACCATGACCGCACGATGACCCAGACACCCGATCACACCCCTGAGACTCCCCGCGTGCCGTCGATCTCGCTGCCGCGGAGCGCCGACGGCGCCAACCCCCGCCCCACGCCCGCGGAGGCTGAGGCGTCCGAGCAGGGCGAGGCGGTGATCAGCCCGGCGAAGGTGCTGCGGATCGGCTCGATGGTCCGCCAGCTGCTGGAAGAGGTCCGCAGCGCGCCGCTCGACGAGGCCGGCCGGACCCGCATGCGGGAGATCTACGACATCTCCGTCCGCGAGCTGGCCAGCGGCCTTTCGCCAGATCTCGCCGCTGAGCTGAACCGCGTGGCGTTGCCGCTGGAGGGAACCGCCCCGAGCGAGGCCGAGCTGCGCGTCGCCCAGGCGCAGCTGGTCGGCTGGCTGGAGGGCCTGTTCCACGGCATCCAGGCGGCCCTGTTCGCGCAGCAGGCGGCCGCCCGCGACCAGCTCGCCGAGATGCGCGGCCGCGGCCTCCCCGGCCCCAGTCCCGGGCCCAACCGCGACCAGGATCGTTCTCCCGGCGAGGGCCTCTACCTCTGACCCGCCGCTAACCCGCCGCGCGAGGGGAGGTGCAGCCGATGACCAATGACGGGACCCTTGGCGACCCTCGTCCAGACGCGGGGACGGGCAGGCTGCCGTATGGGCCGCTGGTCCCCCGGACGGTGGTCTCGGAGGCACTGGTGACCCCAGCGGAGCGCGGCGACCTCTTCGGGGGCGACGCCTCCAGCGACGACGCGCCCGTGCCGGTCGTCATCGAGGTCAACCTGCAGCACCGCGACGGCCTGCAACGCGCCGAAGCGGAACTCCGCCAGCTGCTCAGCGACGTGCTCCACGACGACGACCCCTGGCAGGTCGCCAAGACCTACTTCAAGAGCCGGATCACGATGCGGCAGGTCCGCGACCTCGTCGCCGAGGACCGCCGCCGGCACCCCGAGTACCAGGACCGGGCCATCTACCGCGTCTGGCCGGACTTCCCGGTCAGGCCGCTGATCGACCACTCGGTCACCACCGTCAAGGCCGACGCCGCCCATAACGCCTACAGCGCCATGGGCGCCGGGATCACCTGGGCGGTGGTCGACTCCGGCATCGACGCCACCCACCCCCACTTCACGCGCTACGCCAACCTGGAGCACGAGGAGGTGGCCGGCCTCCACCGCGACTTCACCGACAAGAAGGAGCCACGCGACTCCGCCCTCGTCGACGAGCTCGGTCACGGTACCCACGTCGCCGGCATCATCGCCGGCGGGCTGCCGCTGGACTGGCCGCGAGAGCGGCTGCTGGTGCTCCGCAACG
The DNA here is from genome assembly GCA_036395655.1 of Actinomycetota bacterium. Taxonomy (GTDB): domain Bacteria; phylum Actinomycetota; class CALGFH01; order CALGFH01; family CALGFH01; genus DASWDC01. The sequence continues at coordinate 2,849 of DASWDC010000031.1, forward strand.
AGCGGGACGAGAACGACCAGCCGGTGATGCGGACCCGCCACCCCCAGCGGCCCGACCTGCTCGCCGGGGTCGCGCCGCAGTGTCGCCTGGTGAGCCTCAAGGCGCTCTCCGCCGACGCGGTCGGGGACTCCACCGGCGTCATGCGCGCGCTGGAGTACGTCCGCGAGATCAACGGCGAAGGCAAGCTGATGCGCATCCACGGGGTCAACCTCTCGGTCGGCTACGAGTTCAAGGCGCGCTGGTTCGCCTGCGGCCAGAGCCCCCTGTGCGTGGAGGTCAACCGGCTGGTCCGCTCCGGGGTGGTGGTGGTGATCGCGGCCGGCAACACCGGCTACGGCCTCAGCCGGGCGGATTCGGGCTTCACCCCGAGCGGTCTCGGGGTGACCATCAACGACCCGGGCAACGCCGAGCAGGGCATCACCGTCGGCGCGACCCATCGGGACATGCCCCACACCTACGGCGTCTCCTACTTCTCCTCCAAGGGCCCGACCGGCGACGGCCGCATGAAACCCGACCTGGTGGCGCCCGGCGAGAACATCACCTCCTGCGCGGCTGGCCGCAAACGCAGCCAGATGGCCACCGGATCCGCCGCCCCGCTGGCACCGCTGGAGGAGCTGGCAACCTACATCGACGACAGCGGCACCAGCATGGCGGCACCGCACGTCTCCGGCGTGATCGCGGCGTTCCTGTCCATCCGCCAGGAGTTCACCGGCCAGCCCGAGCGGGTCAAGCAGATCTTCCTCGACACCGCCACCTCGCTCGGCCGTACCGAGCAGTTCCAGGGGCGGGGGCTGGTCGACCTGATGCGCGCCATCCAGTCCGTCTGACTGACACGAGCGCGAGCACGAGACCGAGCGCGATCGAAGGGAAGGAGGGGCATGGCCGACGAGCTCGCCGGCTTCCCATGGTGGGAGGTCGCCTTCGACCAGGCGGGCAACCGCACCGACCCCGTTGCCGACCCGGCCGCGATCGGCGGCCTCGCCACCGGGCTGGACCTCACCGGCGTCACCGACCTGCTGGTGATGTGCCACGGCTGGAAGAATGACCGGACCAGCGGCCGGGCGGCGTACGAGCAGTTCTTCACCCAGCTCCGCGGCGTCCTGGACGACCATCCGCCCCGGTCCGGCGTCTCCCTCGGCGCGATGGGGATCTACTGGCCCTCGCTGCTCTGGGCCGACGACCGAGCCGCCGCCGGACCAGGCCCCGCCGCCGGCGCAGGCCCCGCAACCGAAGGCGACCTGGTCGGCGAGCTGAAGCAGGTCTACCCCGCCGAGCGCCAGCAGGCCGCCCTGGACGAGCTTGGCAGCCTGCTCGACCGCCAGCCCGACGAGCAATCGGCGCTCGATCGCTTCCAGGTCCTGCTGCGCGAGCTGGTCCCCACCCCCGCCGGAGGCAACGGCGCCAGCAGCGGCCTCGGCGAGCCCGGCGACGAGGCCCTGAACCTGCTGGTGGACGGCAAGCCCGAGGAGGTCTTCGGGGTCCTGTCGGCAGACTCCGAGATCCGCGCGCCGCAGGGCGCGGTGGACCTCGGCTCGCCGTTCCGCGCGCTGTGGGCGGGCGCGAAGGAAGCGCTCCGGCAGGCGACCTACTGGGAGATGAAGAACCGGGCTGGGACCGTCGGCCAGCGCGGCATCGGGCCGCTGGTCAGAGCGCTCCATGGCGCCCTCCCGGAGCTGCGCGTCCACCTGTGCGGCCACAGCTTCGGCGCGCGCGCCGTCTCGTTCGCCCTTGCCGGCCTGCCGGCGCCGGGCACTGACGGCGCCACGCCCTCCCCGGTGAAGTCGCTGACGCTCATCCAGGGCGCCTTCTCCCACTACACCTTCGCCACCTCGCTGCCGTTCGACCGCTCGCGGGGCGGCGCGCTGGCCGGCATGGCCGCGCGGGTGGACGGGCCGCTGCTGGTCACCCACTCCCTCGCCGACCTGGCCGTCGGGCGCATGTACCCGCTCGCCTCGCTGGTTGCCCGCCAGGACGCGGCGGCCGTGGACGACCTCGCCGAGCGCTGGTGGGCGATGGGCCACCGCGGCGCCCACGGCGTCCCCGCCGCCGAGGCGACCCTCGGCGCGGCCGGCACCGCCTACGCCTTCACCCCTGGCGGCTTCCTCAACCTCGACGCCAACGGCGTCATCCGCGCCGGCGGGCCGCCGTCGGGGGCGCACGGCGACATCTTCCACCCGCAGGTCGCCTGGGCCCTGCTCGCCGGCGCCGCGACGGTCGAGGCAGAACCCGAACCCGAAGCCGAAGGGGACCTGGTGGGGACCTGACGCCAGGCGCTCGGGCTCCGGGCCGTGCTCCCGGTCCTGGTAGCCTCTCGCCCGTGACCAACCAGGACTTGAACCAGAACCAGAACCAGGGCCAGAACCCGGAGGAGGCGCCGCTGCAGCGCCCGGCGCAGCTCGCCCTGCTGGTGGAGGGCGGCGACCGCAAGGGCCTGCTGCACGACATGACCGCCGCGATCCAGCGGCACGACGGCTACATCCTCTCGGTGGAGATCGTCGAGCAGGGCGCCCGCAGCTCCGTCTACTGGGAGCTCGACGGCGTCGCCGACCCCGAGAGCCTGGAACGGGCGTTCCTGGAGATCGACGTGGTCGAATCCGTCCGGCGGCTGCCGACCATGTTCCAGGTCTACGGCAAGCGGATCATCGTGGTCGGCGCCGGCGCCCAGGTCGGCCAGGTCGCCATCGGCGCCATCGGCGAGGCCGACCGCCACAACATCCGCGGCGAGAAGATCAGCGTCGACACCATCCCGATCGTGGGCGAGGAGAGCCTGGCCAACGCGGCACGGGCGGTGGCCCGGCTCCCCCGCGCGGTCGCGCTGGTGCTCGCCGGGTCGCTGATGGGCGGCGAGGTGACCAGGGCCGTCGACGAGGTCCGCGCCCGCGGCATCCTGGTGGTGTCGCTCAACATGGCCGGCTCGGTCCCCGCCCACGCCGACCTGGTGGTCACCGACCCGGTCCAGGCCGGCGTGATGACGGTGATGGCGGTGGCCAGCACCGCCCGCTTCGACATCGCCAGAGTCCGCGGCCAGCGCTTCTGACCCGACCAGCGACGCGGCGCCTACGAGCCGCCGCTCTCCTTGGCGATGTCGCGCAGGATCTCCACCGTCCGGTCCGGCGCGGCGGCGCTGACGCAGATGCTGTTCATCACGTGGAGGTACTGCTCCACGTCGTCGCGCCGGTCCAGGTACCAGGCGTTGGTCAGGTGCTCCAGGTAGACGATGTCGGGCAGCTCGTCCTCGGAGAACCGCAGGATGCTGAACGCCCCTACCATCGCCGGGTGCGCCCCCACCGAGAAGGGCAGCACCTGCAGGATCACGTTCGGCAGCTCGGCGGCTTCGATCAGCCGCTCCAGCTGGGCCCGCATCACGTCGGCGCCGCCCACCGGCCGGCGCAGCGCCGCCTCGTCCACCACCGCCCACAGCCGCGGCCCGTCGGGCCGCACCAGCGCCTGGCGGCGCAGCCGCACGTCGACCCGGCGCTCGACCTCCTCGTCGACCTCGTCCAGGTGGCCGCCGCGGATCACCGCGCGCATGTAGTCCTCGGTCTGCAGCAAGCCAGGAACGAACTGGCCCTCGTAGGTCCGGATCAGCGTCGCGATCGACTCCAGATCCACGTAGGCCCGGAACCAGCCCGGCAGCAGGTCGCTGTAGGGCGACCACCACCCAGGCTGGTTCGCTTCATGCGCCAGGCTGACGAGCTGGGCCACCGCGGCCGTGTCGGTGACCCCGTACAGCGCCAGCAGGTCGATGATGTCGCGTTCCTTGAAGCCGACCTGGCCGTTTTCGAGGCGGTGGATCTTCCACTCCGACGCCCGGATGGCCTCGCCCGCCTGCTCGCGGCTGATCCCCTTGTCGGTGCGCAGCCGCCGCAGCCGGGCGCCGATCATCATGCGGCGCACGGTCGGGCCGCCGCCCGCCTCCCCACGCTCAGCCATGCGTACGCGCCTTCCTCGGCATCAACTGGGCCTGCCATCCGCAAATTCATCCGGCTCGCGATGATTCCCGCGATCCGGTCGGCCTGAGCGCCGCTCATACCATCCCACATGGGGCACCCACGCCGCCAGCAGAGGTCCTCAAGTGTAATTGTTTGCGCCGATACAGGTAGGGGACCCTAAACGCTGAAACTGCGGGAGGTGCGCGGTCATGAATCCAGCCACCAAGGCCACAGCCACGGCCAAGTCGGCTGCCCGCCGCGTGGACACCTTCCAGGAGCGCCGCCCCTGGCTCGCCTTCCCCTACGGCGTCCTCCGCAAGTTCGGAGAGGACCAAGCGGGCAACCTGGCGGCCCTGATCGCCTACTACGGCTTCTTCTCGATCTTCCCGCTGCTGCTCGTCCTGGTGACCGTCCTCGGCATGGTCCTGCGCGGCCATCCCGCCATGCAGCAGCGCGTGCTCGGCTCCGCGCTGGCCCAGTTCCCGGTGCTCGGCAACCAGATCCAGCACAACATCGGGTCCCTGCGCGGCGGCGGCCTGGCACTGATCATCGGCATCCTGCTGACGCTGTGGTCGGGCCTCGGCGTGGTCAAGGCGACCGAGACGGCCATGAACAGCATCTGGAACGTGCCGTTCCGGCAACGCCCCAACTTCCTGTTCTCGACCCTGCGCGCGCTGCTGATGCTGGCCGTGCTCGGCGCCATCACCCTCGCCGCCGCGATCGTCGGCGGGTTCGGCGCCGGCGGCGGCTCCTGGCTGAAGATGGTCGCCGGGATCGTGCTCTCGCTGGCGCTCAACTTCGCGCTCTTCCTGCTCGCCTTCCGGATCCTGACCGCCGCCCCGATCGACTGGGACGACCTGTGGATCGGCGCCGCGCTGGGCGCGGTGGCCTGGACCCTCCTGCAGGCGCTCGGCGGCTACTACGTGAGCCACCAGCTCCGCAGCGCCAGCGAGGTCTACGGCACCTTCGCCGTGGTGATCGGGCTGCTCGCCTGGATCTACCTCGGCGCCCAGATCACCCTGCTCGGCGCCGAGATCAACGTGGTCCGCGCCCGCCACCTGTGGCCCCGCAGCCTCGTCCAGGAAGCGCCGGCCGAGCATCCAAGCGAGCGAAGCGATGCCGTCCATGGGAGGACGGCGGAGGCGGAGGCGAAGCCGCCGACCGACGCCGACCAGCGCGCCCTCGGCCACTACGCCGAGCAGGAGGAACGCCGCCACGACGAAGACGTCCACGTCGCCTTCAACCACCCGCCGGAGGCGAAGCCGGCGACGAGGGCGACGAGGGCGGGGCCAGGGACGGAGACGGAGGCGCCGGCAGGGCCTCGCCGGACAGAACCTGAGCGGCGACCTCGGTGACCGTACGGCGCGACGACCGCGCCGTCATCCGCAGGCGCTCGAACGCGGCCGCCTCGCCGACCCCCTCCCTGGCCATCACCATGCCTTTGGCCTGCTCAATCACGATCCGCCGGTCGAGCGCCACCTGCAGCTGCTCGGCGAGCTGGCTCTGCCTCTGGCTGGACACCCCTCGGACGCGCTCGCCCAGCGCAGCGCCCCGCCCTCGTCGACCAGCATCAGCCCGGCGCCGTCGCTGCCGAACAAGCCCCTGGCGACGCTGGTGACGTGCTGGATCGCCCGTGCCAGGTCGCGCTCGGCGTCAAGCGTGGTCAGCGCGCTGACGCTCCGCGCCAGCGCTGCCGGATCGATCGGCATGCGATCCTCTCTCGCATCACCAACGACCCGGGCAGGGTCCAGGCCCGGCGGAACCTGGCACCGGCGCCTCAGCGCGGGGCGGTGCCAGTCGGCGGCCGGAGTCGCCGCCATGCCAGCCAGGCAGGCAGCGCCCGGCACGTCACATTTCACGTACCAGGCGGTCAAATGGTTAGTTATAGAACTGCCCTGGCGGCTGGCCTCCGCCGCCAGGCGGACGGGATCACCGGATCGCGGTGACCACCCACTTGTGGAGCACCAGCGCGGGAACCCGAGCCAGCGTGATCACGTGCGCGACGTCGCGCTCGGCGAACAACGTCCGGCCACCCTCGGTCCGGACCAGCCAGGTCTCGTGGGTCGTCAGCCTCGCGGTCGAAAGGTTCGCGGCGACTGAAACCGAGTCGATACGGATCGTCGGCAGGAACACGTCCAGCTGGCTCGGCCCCGGCCAGCCCGCCGTCTGACGCTCGACCAGCGACCGGGCAGCACCCGTGTAGCGGCTCTCCAGGTGCTCTCTGAACGTCCGCGCCAGGTCGGCGTCGGCGCTGCGCCCGAACTTGTAGAACGGCAGCCGCGCCAGGTAGCTGGCATTGGCCACATACGCGGTGCAGACCTCGTACTGGTGCCGGTCGACGTGCAGGCAGACCTTCGCCGACGCCCGGGCGGCGTCAATCGCCGACGGGCCGCTCCCCCCAACCGTCGACGGCGGCGCCGAGGTGCCCTTGGGCGCGTTCGGTGCACCGCTCCGCTGCGCGCTCGCACACCCGGCTCCCGTCAGCGCCAGCCCCAACACGATCGCCATCAGGGGGATGGCTCCACGCCTCATCACTTCGCTCCTCCCGGCAGGGCTCGTCGTCCTGCCTCGTCACGAGGGTTCTTCCCTTCAACCGTAAGCCCTCCAGCGCCGCTCGCTACGGCGACGGTCGCAACTGGTTCGTCACATCGCGACAACATCGCCGCAACACAAGCTGGATACCGTCAAAGCAGGCTGCGGACCGGCCGCGGAGCACCGAGCGGAGCACCAACATGACCAGCATGCCCAGGCTTGAGGGGATGCACGCCGCCACCGCCACCACCATCGGGTGGATCGAGGCCGGCGACAGCGGTTCTCAATGCCTGTTCTGCGGCGAGCCAGCACGCCACTTCCAGCCGCTGGCCGCCACCAAAGGCCCCCTGGAGGCGCTCAAGCACCTCTGGTGGTGCCGCCCCTGCGAGACCACCTGGGTCGCCTGAAACCCACCCGTCCGCGCAGCTTGCTCGCTTGACTCCAGAACCCAGCGGAGTAGGTTGGCCCATTGGGATCTGCGTCGGGGGTGATGGCGATGCGCATTCGACGATCGGCCCGCCGCGCACGCGGCCCTCCCCGACCCCCCACCGCAACGCCGCCCAGACCCCTCGTTCTTCCTCAGGAGGGAAGCCCCATGGCGGACAGCAACCGTGGCGTCGTCTACAGCGGCACCGGATCAGTCGCGGTCCAGGACCTCGACTTCCCTAAGCTCATCCTCGCCGAGCAGGACAACCGCCAGCTCAACCATGGCGCCATCCTGCGCGTCGTCGCCACCAACATCTGTGGGTCTGACCAGCACATGGTCCGAGGCCGTACCACCGCCCCGGTGGGCCAGACCCTCGGCCACGAGATCACCGGCGAGGTGATCGAGACCGGCCGCGACGTCGAATTCATCAAGGAGGGCGACCTGGTCAGCGTCCCCTTCAACATCGCCTGCGGCCGCTGCCGCAACTGCAAGGAACGCAACACCGGCGTCTGCGAGAACGTCAACCCCGCCCGCGCCGGCGCCGCCTACGGCTACGTCGACATGGGCGGCTGGCTCGGCGGCCAGGCCCGCTACGTGACCATCCCCTACGCCGACTGGAATCTGCTCAAGTTCCCCGACCGCGACCGGGCCCTGGCCAAGATCAAAGACCTGGCCATGCTCTCCGACATCTTCCCGACGGGGTACCACGGCGCGTACACCGCTGGCGTCACCACGGGCTCGACCGTGTACGTCGCCGGTGCAGGCCCCGTGGGCCTTGCCTGTGCCACCTCGTGCTTCCTGCTGGGGGCGACGGTGGTGATCGTCGGGGACATGAACGGCGAGCGGCTGGCGCAGGCCCGCAGCTTCGGCTGCGAGACCATCGACCTGTCGCGGCATGACGACCTCGGCGAGCAGATCGAGCAGCTCCTCGGGGTTCCCGAGGTCGACGCGGCGGTCGACTGCGTCGGGTTCGAGGCGAGGGGCCACGGCCAGACCGGCTCAGCCTCCGAGGCGCCGGCGACGGTGCTGAACTCGCTGATGACGATCACCCGCGCCGCTGGCCGGCTCGGCATCCCCGGCCTGTACGTGACCGGCGACCCGGGCGGGGTGGACGAGGCCGCCCGGGTCGGTTCGCTGTCGATCCGCATCGGCCTCGGCTGGGCGAAGTCCCACCGCTTCACCACCGGCCAGTGCCCGGTGATGAGATACAACCGACAGCTGATGATGGCCATCCTTCACGACCGCGTGCAGATCGCGAAGAACGTCAACGCCACCGTCATCCCGCTCGACCAGGCGCCCCAGGGCTATCAGGACTTCGACAAGGGAGCGGCCAAGAAGTTCGTCCTCGATCCGCACGGCCTGATCTCCAACTGACCAAGACCAGCACGCCGCAACCGTGGGGAGGGGCCGGGAGAGATCCTGGCTCCTCCCGCGCTCCGTGCCTGGTTAGCCCTGCGGGGAAAATGCCTGCTCGAAGGAGCGGATCAGGCTCTGGGACGCTCCCCACTGGTCCGCTGGGACGAGGGAGAGGACCGAATAGCCCCAGGTGCGGCTCGGGCTCACGAAGCTGATGTTGAGCCCGTGGGTGGGGCGGCCGTTCAGCAGGTAGGTGTATTCCCAGATGGCGGCGCGCATGCCGTGGTAGCTGCCCCCGCGGACCGAGCCGATCAGGTGGTAGCCGGGCAGCCTCGCCGACCAGTACTGCTCGTTCTGGATCCAGCCGGGGACCGGATCGCCGTTCGCCGGGACTTGTGGCGGGTGGGCGGACTCCACCTTGAGGTAGCGGCCGGTGCCCTCGCTGAACGCCGTGCCGTGGCGGGCCAGGCCGGCGACGCGCCGCCAGCCGGACGGGTAGGCGACCGTGTAGCCGCCGCTCGGGTTGGCGAAGCGGGTCCAGCCCGCCGGCACGACGGCGCCGCCTGGGCTGGGCGAGGGCTGCGATGGCGGGGAGGTGGCCGGCGCGGCGCCCTTCGCGGTCGTGGTCCGTGGGCCAGCCGAGGCTGAGCCGCTGGAGCGGCTGGTCGCTGGCGCGCTGGCCGTGTGAGCCTGCGTCGCTCCGGACGAGTGTCCGCTGGTGGCGCCGCTCCGCGGCTGGCCAGCCAGCGCGGCCACCACGATGACCGCTGCGACCCCGGCGAGCATGGCGAGGGCGAGGAACCGGCGCCGTGCCGCCGTGCCGCCGCCGACGGCCGTCTCCCCGGCGGCATCCCCACCGTCGGCATCGGCAGCGTCTGGGAGCGCTTCGACCTGGAGGGTCGGCTCGGCCGGCGGGGGTTCCGCGGGCCGCGGCTCGATGGGCATGGCGCGCTCGACGGGCGCGGTGGGCGCGGTGGGCTCCGCAGCCGCCTCCAGGTCGGCGCCGACGATCCGGGCGAGGCGGATACGGACCTGGCGCAGGGCCGGCCGGGAAGCCGGGTCTTTGGCCAGCAGCGACAGGATGACGGGCCCAAGCGCGCCGGCGAGCAGCGGCGGCCGGGGCGGCTCCCGCAGCACCGCGGCCAGGGTGGCGATCGAGTTGCCCCGCTCGAACGGAGGGCTGCCCTCGACCCCGTAGTACATGGTCGCACCCAGCCCCCACAGGTCGGTCTCCGGGCCGCAGTCGCCGCCGTCCGCCTGCTCGGGGGCCATGTAGGCGGGTGAGCCGACGATCACGCCGCTGGCGGTGAGCTCCGGGTCGCCTTGGAGCTGGGCGATGCCGAAGTCGGCGAGCCGGACGCCGCCATCCTCGGCCACCATGACGTTGGCGGGCTTGACGTCGCGATGCACGATCCCGCTCCGGTGCGCGGCGTCGAGCACCGAGGCGACCTGCATGCCGATGCGGGCGACCCGCTCCGGCGGCAGCGGCCCCCGCTCCGCGACGATCGCCTCCAGGGTGGGGGCCGTGATCAGCTCCATCACGAGGAAGGCATGGCCCTGCTCGTTGAGCACGTCGTAGAGGGTGATGACGCCGGGATGGTTGAGCCGCGCCGCGGCCCGCGCCTCGCGGAGCACCCTGGCGTGCATCGCCTCGCGCTCCGGCTCGGGAACGGCGGCGGGAAGCCGGATCTCCTTGACGGCGACCCCGCGACCAAGCAGCTGGTCGCGGGCGAGCCAGACCACCCCCATGCCGCCCCTGCTGAGAGGGCGCTCCAGTGCGTAGCGGCCCGCGACGATCCGCTCAGGCGTGACGGCCATAGCCTCAACTACCCGGCGAGGCGATGGACCCAAACCTCAACGGGGAGGTG
>DASWDC010000032.1:0-2162 GCA_036395655.1 Actinomycetota bacterium
GTTCCCGCTCTGGTCGCTGCTGGTGGTCGCGCTGGACATCCTGGTCATCTACAACCTGACCGCGCACTGGGAGGAGCAGGCGGCGGAGTAGACCGCCCCAGCAGCCGCCGCAGGGTCTTCCCGCCGGGACTGCGGGGGATCTCGCGGACCAGCACCAGCTCGCGCGGGAGCTTGGCGGCGGCCAGGCGCTCGCGGGCGAAGGCGCGCAGCTCGTCGAGGCTGGGCGGCGCGGCGGGGTCGCCACAGACGACGTAGGCGACCACCCGCTCGCCCCACTCAGGGTCGGGGGCGCCGCGCACGGCGGCGTCGGCGACCGCCGGGTGGGTCGCCAGCACCGCCTCGACCTCGGCGGGCTGGACGTTCACCCCGCCGCTGATGATCAGGTCGTCGAGGCGGCCGAGGACCCACAGCCGTCCCGGCGCCCCTGACGGGTCCTGTTCGAAGCGTCCGAGGTCGCCGGTGCGGAGCCAGCCGTCGGGATCGAGGGCGGTGGTGGTCTGCTGGCCGCCGGGAGCGGCGCGGTAGCCGCGCATCACCATCGGCCCGCGCACCAGGATCTGACCCGCCTCGTCGAGGCGCAACTCCACGCCGCGCAGGGGATGGCCGTCGTGGACCACGCCGCCGAAGGTCTCGGTCAGCCCGTAGGTGGTGGCCATCTGGAGGCCGGCCGCCGCCGCGCGCTCCAGCAGCGCCGCCGGGGCGGGGGCGCCGCCGAGCAGGACGCGCCGGAAGCGGGCCAGCGCCGCCGCCGCCGGGTCCAGGTCGAGCAGGCGCGCGAGCATGGTGGGGACCAGCGACACCAGGGTGGCGCCGTCGTCGCGGGCGGCGCGCAGCACCCGATCGGGCTCGAAGCGCTCATGGACCTGGACGGGGACGCCGGTGTGCCAGGCACGGGCGATGATCGCCAGCCCCGCGACCCCGTGGAGCGGCAGGCAGCACAGCCAGAGCTCGCCGCCGCCGGCGCCGAGGGCCTCGGAAACCGCCAGCGCGGAGGCGCGGATGCCGTCGGCGGTGAGCTCCACCGCCTTGGGCGTGCCGCTGGTGCCGGAGGTGGCGACCACGGCGGCCACCCCCGGCGCCGCCGGGACACCGCCCTCCAGCGCCACCCGCCCACGCTCGTCCTCCAGATGGGTGGGGCGAAGCGCCGCCAGCGCACGGGCCCGCTCCGGCGCGGGCGCCTGCGGGTCGAGCGGCGCGACCGCCTCGCCCCGCTCCCAGGCAGCCACGACCGCTCTGGCAGCTGCTGCTCTGGGCAGGGCGATCGCCACCACCGGGGAGCCTGCTCGGGGCTTGGAATCGGACACGAGGAGTAGGCTACGGCACGTCGACGATTGCATCACCAAGCACTGATTGATCAAGGAGCAGGCAGCCGCATGGACTGGCAGCGAGCCGGCGACTACGGCGACATCCGGTACGAGACCGCCGAGGGCATCGCCAAGATCACCATCTGCCGGCCGGAGGTACGCAACGCCTTCCGGCCGAAGACGCTGTTTGAGCTGTCGGATGCGTTCAACGCCGCTAGGGACGATCCGGGCATCGGGGCGATCATCCTCACTGGCGAGGGGCCGGAGGCCTTCTGCTCCGGGGGCGACCAGCGTATCCGCGGCGACGACGGCTATATCGACGACCACGGCGTCGGGCGGCTCAACGTCCTCGACCTCCAGATCCAGATCCGGCGGCTGCCGAAACCGGTGGTCGCCATGGTGGCCGGCTACGCCATCGGCGGCGGGCACGTCCTGCACCTGGTCTGCGACCTGACGATCGCGGCGGACAACGCCCGCTTCGGGCAGACCGGCCCGCGGGTCGGCTCGTTCGACGCCGGTTACGGCATGGGGATGCTGGCCCGCACCGTCGGGCGCAAGAAGGCCGCCGAGGTCTGGTTCCTGTGCGAGCAGTACGACGCCCAGGAGGCGCTGCGGATGGGGCTGGTCAACAAGGTCGTGCCGCTGGAACGGCTGGAGGAGGAGACGGTCGAGTGGTGCCGTAGGATGCTGCGGCACAGCCCGCTGGCGCTGCGGCTGCTGAAGGCGGGGCTCAACGCCGACACCGACGGGCTCGCCGGCATCCAGCAGCTGGCCGGCGACGCGACCCTCCTCTACTACCTGAGCGAGGAGGCGCAGGAGGGACGCGATGCCTACCGGGAGAAGCGGCGGCCGGACTTC
>DASWDC010000033.1:0-2228 GCA_036395655.1 Actinomycetota bacterium
TCGCGGATGAAGAGGTCGTAGACGAACGCGCCGACCACGGCGCCGACGAACGGCCCCACGATCGGGATCCAGAAGTAGTCGTGGACGCCGGGGAGGGCGACCTTGCCCCAGCCGGTGAAGAACGCCAGCAGCCGCGGGCCGAAGTCGCGGGCGGGGTTGATGGCGTAGCCGGCGTTGGCACCGTAGGACATGCCGATCGCGGCGACCGCCAGGCCCACCAGCAGCGGGGCCAGGTTCATGCGCGGCGGCTGGTTGCGCTCGTCGGTCAGGGCGAACACGAACATCACCAGGAAGGCGGTGCCGATCACCTGGTCGACCAGCGGCCAGATCATGCTCGCGTGGAAGAACGGCGCGGGGAAGGTCGCGAAGATGCTGAAGGTCGCGGTCGAGTCGGCGGCGCCGCCCAGGGCCCCGCGGGTGATGTGGTGGGCGGTCTCGTAGCTGCCGATGGCGTTGTGGTAGTTCAGATAGACCAGCGCCGCGCCGGCGAAGGCGCCCACCACCTGGGCGGCGATATAGGGCAGCACCTTGGCCCAGGGAAAGGCGCGCCGTACCGCCAGCGCCAGGGTCACCGCCGGGTTGATGTGGGCGCCGCTGACCCCGCCGGCCACGTAGACGCCGAAGGTGACCGCCATGGCCCAGCCCCAGGTGATCAGCAGCCAGTCGCCGCTGGCAGCGAAGATCTGGCTGCCCCGCCCGGACTGGTTGAGCGCGGCGACCGCCATCGCCACCACGCCGTCGCCGAAGGCGATCAGCACGAAGGTTCCCAGGAATTCGGCTGACAGCTCCCCCCACACGGTTTGCCGCCAGCGCCCGCGTGCGCCGAGCGCACCAGCCGCACGAGCTGACATCCTCGTCACTCCTTTTCGAGCGAGAGCGCCACCGAGCGCGCTGCTCGCCACGGTCACGAGTTGGGACGCTTGGGATAGTCGAGCTGTGCCAGCTCCCGCCGCACCCTCGCGGCGAGGCGCTGGAGATGGGGCAGCACGGCCATGCCGACGACCCCTCCGAAGACGAACCAGAAGACGGCTTCCATGCCCCTTCCCCCACCACGCGGTAGGCACGCGCATTTCGCGTCGCATTTCGCGTCGCAATCCGAGTCCTACCCAGCCGCGGGGGTGGTCGAAACCGCTGATCAGGTCAAGCCCGCAGGCCCTCGTTTTCGCGTTGAGCCGTGCCCTGGTCCTGCCGCTCGAACTGGGTGCGGTACAGCTCGGCGTAGAGGCCGCCGCCGGCCAGCAGCTCGTCGTGGCGGCCGCGCTCGACCACGCGGCCGTCGTCGATCACCAGGATCCGGTCGGCCTCGCGGACGGTCGACAGCCGGTGGGCGATCACCAGCGAGGTGCGGCCGGCCAGGGCGGTCTTGAGCGCCCGCTGGACCGCGACCTCGGACTCGGAGTCCAGGTGGGCGGTGGCCTCGTCGAGCACGACGATGCTGGGGGCCTTGAGCAGCAGCCGGGCGATCGCCAGGCGCTGCTTCTCGCCGCCGGAGAGGCGGTAGCCGCGGTCGCCGACGACGGTGTCGAGCCCGTCGGGCAGCAGCGCGACCAGCGCGCCGAGCTGCGCCGCGTACAGCGCCTCCCACAGCTCCGGCTCGGTCGCGTCGGGGCGGGCGTAGAGGAGGTTCGCGCGGATGCTGTCGTGGAACATGTGCGCGTCCTGGGTGACGACCCCGACGGCGTGGCGCAGCGAGGCGAGGGTGACGTTACGCACGTCGCGGCCGCCGAGCAGGACAGCGCCGCCGGTGGCGTCGTACATGCGGGTGACCAGCTGGCTGATGGTGGTCTTGCCAGCGCCAGAGGGGCCGACCAGCGCGATCAGCTCGCCAGCGTCGGCGCGGAAGCTGACCTCGTGCAGGACCTGCTTGTCGATACTGGCGTCGAGCTTGGCGACGCTCTCCAGCGAGGCCAGCGAGACCTCCTCGGCCATGGGGTAGCGGAAGTCGACCTGGTCGAACTCGATGGTGGCGGCGTCGGGTGGCAGCGCCTCCGCGCCGGGCTTGTCGGCCACCATCGGCTCCAGGTCGAGCACCTCGAAGACCCGCTCGAAGGAGACCAGGGCGGTCATCACGTCGACGTTGACGTTCGAGAGCGCCGTCAGCGGCCCGTACAGGCGGATCAGGTAGGAGGTCAGCGCCACCACGGTGCCGACGTCGAGCGCGCCGCGCACCGCCAGCCAGCCGCCCCAGCCGTAGACCAGCGCGGTGGCGAGCGAGGCGACCAGCATCA
>DASWDC010000034.1:0-1668 GCA_036395655.1 Actinomycetota bacterium
AAGACCTTGCCTGGCAGGCCTTCCAGCCGCCCGTGGGCGTCGGACTCGAGCAGCCCTCGCGCGTTCTTCAGGTGGTCCGGCACCCAGTCCAGGTTCTGGCCTTGGCCGATGGCGAACATCACCGTGTCGCACTCGACCTCGAATTCGGTGCCCGGGGCGATTTCGGGGGTGACGGTGCCGTGCTCGTCCTTGGCGAGGCGCGCCCGCGCCAGCACCGCGCCGGTGACCACGCCGTCCTCACCGAGGATGCGCACGCAGGCGGTGTTGGTGCGGAACGCCACGCCCTCGTCGCGGGCCTGGTCCAGGTCCTCGGGGACGATCAGCAGCTCCTCGGGCGCCTCCAGGCTCACGATGGCGACCTCGTCGGCGCCAAGGCGCAGGGCGGAGCGGGCGCTGTCGGAGGCGGTGTTGCCGCCGCCGATCACCAGCACCTTCCGGCCGGTCCGCACCGGGCGGCCGTAGCCGCCCTCGCGCAGGAACTCAAGGCCGCCCATGACGCCGCGCAGGTCGCCGCCGTCGACGGGGAGGCGCCTGCCGACGTCCTGGCCGACCGCGAGGAAGGCGGCGTCGTAGCGGCCGAGATCCTCCCAGCTGACGTCGGTGCCGACGCGGGTGCCGCAGCGGATCTCGACGCCGTCCATGCGCTCGATCTTGGCGATCTCGGCGTTCAGCACCTCCTCCGGCAGGTGCCAGTGGGGGATGCCGCCGCGCAGCATCCCGCCGGGCTTGCTCCGCGCCTCCAGGATCGTGACCTGGTGGCCGAGGCGGCGCAGGTGGTAGGCGCAGGCGAGCCCGCCGGGCCCGGAGCCGACCACGGCGACGTGCCCGCCGTTGCGGGGCGGCAGCGCCGGGCCGATCGGGTCCTCCGCCAGCGCCAGCCCGAAGTCGCCGAGGTAGCGCTCGACGTTGCGGATGCCGATCGGCTCGTCGTGCTCCTTGCGGTTGCAGGCGCTCTCGCACGGGTGGTAGCAGACCCGGCCCGTGACCGCGGGCATCGGGTTGTCCTCGAGGATCGTCAGGTACCCGTCCAGGAAGCGCTCGTGCTTGACGAAGTCGAGGTACTTCTGGATCTGCTCGCCCGTGGGGCAGGCGTTGTTGCATGGCGGCATCTTGTCGCGGTAGACGGGCCGGAAGAAGCGGAAGTTCCCGGTCGGGAACAGCTTCTGGCCCTCCGCCTCGGTGGGTGCCGGCGTGACCCCGGCGAAGGGGAGCCGCAGGTGCTCGGGGATCCTTGTGCCCTTGACTGACATACGCGTCCCTCGAAGGTCGGTGGCGGGCGTCGCTCGGGGCTCTGCTGCTAGGTCGCGGTGGCCGTCGCGGCGTGTCGCTCGGCGTAGTCCAGAACTGTGTGCCGCTCGGCCCCGCGCCGGAAGGCGGCCTGGTCGAAGACCGTCTGCGCCACCGTGTCCAGCGGCAACACGCCGGTGACGGCGGTCAGGGCCCCGATCAGCGGCGCCGCGATGCCGATGCCGACCTCGCTGCGCTCGCTGGCGCCCTCGGTCGACATGCGGTCGTAGGCGAGCTGCCCCAGGTCGCGGACGAACATCCAGGGGCTCGTCCCCTGCTGCTCGGCCAGGCCGACCGCGTCGACCACCACCAGCCTGTCCAGCTTGGCGCGCAGCGGCTCGGACAGGAAGCGCAGCAGGTACTCGGGGTCGCGGGCCGAGT
>DASWDC010000035.1:0-2171 GCA_036395655.1 Actinomycetota bacterium
GCCGGCGAGGTAGGCGGCCAGGAAGCCGGCAGCGCCGGCGTCGCCCGCGCCGAAGGCGTCGACGACCTGGGCATCGCATGGCCCGCTCCGCACGACCCTGCCGCCGTCGGTCACCGCGGTCGCCGAGGTGCGGACGGTGTCATGGCTGGCGTCCTCGCGCCCGGAGAGAACCACCGTGCCGATGCCGTAGTCGTCGCGCAGCCGCCTGGCGCCGTCCACCGCCACGTCCAGCGGAGCGCCCGCGCCGCCGCCTCCGGCGAGTGGTTCGCCGAGCAGCAATTCAAGGCCGTGCGCGGAGGCGAACAGCACCTCGGTGGAGGGCAGCACCTCCAGCAGGCGGGCCCGCGCGTCCCGCGGCGACCAGAGCCGCGAGCGGAAGTTCACGTCGAAGCTGGTGGTCACGCCACGTTCGCGGGCGGTGGCGAGGCCCTCCAGCGCCGCCTTGTGCGGGCCTTCGCCGAGGCCGCTGGTGATGCCGGAGACGTGCAGGCAGGCGGCTCCGGTGAGCAGGGCGTCCCAGTCGAGCTGGCCGGGGACGAGCCGGGCGGCGGTGGAGTTGGCGCGGTCGTAGAGCACCTCCGACGGTCGCGGTGGCGCGCCATGCTCGACGAAGTAGAGCCCGGCACGGCCGCCGGTCTCCCGGCGCGCCGCGACCTCCACGCCCCAGGCGCGGGCGTGGCGTTCGATCAGCCGGCCGAGCGGGTTGTCCGGAAGGCCGGTCACCCAGCGCGCCCGCAGGCCGAGCTGCGCCAGGACGACCAGCACGTTCAGCTCCGCGCCGCCGACGTGGACCTCCAGGCTGCGGGCCTGCTCCAGGCGGACGCGGCCGGGCGGCGACAGCCGCAACATCGCCTCGCCCAGGGCGACCGCGGTCGCAGCCGGTGCCGGTGCCGGTATCGAGGAGGAGCCCGCGACCACCGCTCACCGACTCCGGATCGGGTTGGTGAGCGCGCCGAGGCCGACGATCTCGATGGTCACCTCGTCGCCGGGCCGCAGCCAGACGGGCGGCTGGCGGGCCATGCCGACGCCCGGCGGGGTGCCGGTGGCGATCACGTCGCCTGGCTGCAGGGTGAGGGTCCGGCTGACGAAGGCGACCAGCTCGGCGACGCCGAAGATCATCTGGTCGGTGCTGGAGTCCTGGCGGACCTCGCCGTTGACCAGGCAGCGGATGCCGAGCTTCTGCGGGTCGGGGACCTCGTCGGCGGTGGCCATGAAGGGCCCGAGCGGCAGGAAGCTGTCGATCGCCTTGCCGAGCAGCCACTGGCTGGAGTGGAACTGCAGCTCACGGGAGGAGACGTCGTTGGCGCAGGCGTACCCGGCGACGAAGGAGAGTGCGTCGGCAGCGCCGACCTCGCGGGCGCGGCGGCCGATGACCACGGCCAGCTCGGCCTCGTAGTCGATGTTGCCGGCGGCGGCGGGGACCTCGACCGGCGCGCCCGGCCCGACCACCGAGTTGGCCCACTTGGGGAACAGGATCGGCTCGTCCGGGATGGCCGCGCCGGTCTCGGCGGCGTGGTCTCGGTAGTTCAGCCCGACGCAGATCACCTTGCCGGGGCTGGGCACCGGCGCCAGCAGGCGCACCTGGTCAAGGGGCTTGGGCTCCCCCTCCGCCACGGCGGCGCCGTCCAGGTAGCCGACCAGGGAAGGCCCCATGGGGACCACCACGTCGCCGTCGAGACGACCGAACCCGCCGGGGAACGAGACCAGCTTCAACGCACCCACCCCTCCATACGACCAGGGCAGCCTTCAACACGCTGCGTGACCAAATGTAGCGTGTCGTTGCTTGCTCTGGTCCGGAGCGGCCGCTGCGGGGTCGCTACCGAGGGGTCCCGGAGCGGGCAGGGAGGCCGCCGGACAGGGTCGCGGAGGCGCGGGCGAGGGCGTGCTGCACCAGCTCGATCAACCCCGCCTTGGCCGACTCCCGCGAGCGCGCGTCACACAACACGATCGGGGTGTCCTCCCCCACCGCCAACGCATCCCGCACATCCTCCACCGCATGCGCCAACAACCCATTGAAACAGTTGATCGCCACGATGAACGGCAGCTCCCGCTGCTCGAAGTAGTCCACCGCCGCGAAACAATCCGCCAACCGGCGCGTATCCACCAACACCACCGCCCCGATCGCGCCCCGCACCAGGTCATCCCACATAAACCAGAACCGATCCTGCCCC
>DASWDC010000036.1:0-9651 GCA_036395655.1 Actinomycetota bacterium
GAAGCGATCGGGACGGGCGCCGCCGGCGGAAGCACAGCGAAGCACGCCCGGGCGCGCCTCACCGACACGCTCGGCCACGAGCGCAACGCCTTGGCGGCGGTCGAGGCGCTCATGGGCCTGCTCGGGCTGTCGGAGCAGCCGCCCCCGGTGGAGGAGCTTCCCGCCGCGGTGCGCAGGCTCTTCCGGGCGATGGCCCGGCGGCGCCCCCTGGCGGTCGTCCTGGACGACCTGCACTTGGCCGAGCCGCCCCTGCTCGACCTGCTCGAAGACGTCGTCGACACCGTCCGCGACGCCCCGCTGGTGTTCTACTGCCTCGCCCGCCAGGAGCTGTTCGACCTCAAACCCGGCTGGGGCGGGGGCAGGCCGAACGCCACCACGATCCTGCTGGAGCCCCTCGACCAGGATTCCTGCGCCACGCTGATCGAGAACATGCTCGGCACCGCCAACATCGATGCGCAGGCCAAGTCCCGCGTGCCCGAGATCGCCGAAGGCAACCCGCTGTTCATCGAAGAGCTGATCGCCATGCTCATCGACGACGACCTGCTGATGCAGTCCGCCGGAGCATGGGTGGCCAAGACCGACCTCAGCGCGGTCCCGATCCCCCCGACGATCTCGGCGCTGCTGGCCGCCCGGCTGGAACGCCTGGAAGGCGAGGAGCGGGCCCTGCTGGGCCTGGCGAGCGTGATCGGCCCGGTCTTCTCCCACGACGCCCTGCGGGCGCTGGCGCCGGCGCCGCTCCGGTCGCGTGTCGGCGCCAAGCTCGCGGCCCTCACCCGCAAGGAGCTGATCCGCCCCGACCATTCGGATCCCTCCGGTGAGGACGCCTTCGGGTTCCGCCACGCGCTCATCCGCGACGCCGCCTACGGTGCCCTTCCCCAGCGGGAACGCGCCGATCTGCATGAGCGGTTCGCCGATTGGCTGGAGGGCATGGCCGAGGAGCAGGACCGGCTGGGCGATGCCAGCGACGCCATCGCCTACCACCTCGAGCAGGCCTGCCGCTACCGCGCGGCATTGGGCCTTGACGTCCCCGCCCTCATCCACCGGGCGGTTGACCGCCTCGCGGTGGCGGCACAGCGGGCAACTGACCGTTGGGATCACCCGGCCGCCATCGGCCTGCTGGGCCGCGCCCGGGCGTTGCTGCCCGCCGACGACCTGACCAGCTTGGAGCTGGTTCCCGCGTTGGTTGCCAACCTGGGCATCCAAGGTGATCCGGAAGCCGCCAGAGACTTGGCCGCGAGCGGAATCGAGCAGGCGCGCATGATTCGCGAGCGTCGGCTGGAAGACCGAATCCGAATCGAGCAAATGTTCGTCCAGCAGATGGTCTCGGGTGACACCACCTTGTGGTCGGCATCCGCCGCCCGCCGGGAGGTGGAGCTGGCGATTCCATTGTTCGAGCAGGAAGGGGATACCCAAGGACTCGGAGCCGCATGGTATCTGGCGGGAAGAATTGAATGGCTCTCGCTGCGCTGCACCGCAATGGCAGCTGCGGTCGAGCAGGCCATCGAATACTTCCGCTCAGGGGGAAGCCACGGACGAATGCTATTCGCGCTCCAACTCCTCAGCCATGCCTATTGGTATGGCCCTGTTCCGGTCCCCGAAGCCATCCGCCGTTGTGAAGCCCTTCTTCGTGAAGCGGGTGACAACCGTGCGGTGCATGCCGTGATTCAGGGCAGCATCGCCTGTATGGAGGCCATGCGCGGTGATTCCGAACGCGCATGGCGGCTCCTCGATGAGGTAGCCGTCGTCCTCGTGGACGTCGGCCAGATGGTCGGGTGGATGCCATGGGCTGTCTACCATGAGCACAGTGCGTTCGTCGCGCGCCTGGAGCGCGACTATGCGCGCATGGAGAGGTCGTTGAGAAACATCCTTGACCAACGCACGCTGGCAAATCCCAGCGTCATGCTGTCGAGCGACGCTGCCTGGTTGGCCGAGGCCGTCGACGAGCAGGGCCGTCACGAGGAGGCGGCGAAGTTGTGCGCTGCCGCTGAGCGGTTGGCGACCGCGGATGACATGCTCTCCCAGCTTTTCTGGCGAAGTGTCAAGGCCCGGGCGCTCGCCCGCGATGGCCAGCTCGAGCCTGCGTTGCGGCTGACGAACGCTGCGGTGCGGCTCGCGGCCCAGACCGATGCGATCAACTGGCAGGCCAACGCCTGGATGGACCACGCCATGACCTTGTGGTTGGCCAGGTTTGACGCCGAGGCCGAGCAGGCCTTCCAGTCCGCAGTCCAGCGGTATCAGCAGAAAGGGAACCTCGTAGCGGAGGCGCAAGCTCGCGCCTTGCTCGCGAAAGGTTGACTGGAGGTCTTATTGCGCTCAATCTTCCAGAAGGGTCATTAGCGACGCGAAGGGCTGGGGGAGCGACATGCGGCAACGGTTTGAGCGTGAGACGCTTCAGTTGCGTGTCGCGAGGGTGGAGGACGAACTCAGAGAGCCAACGCGACCGCCGTCGGCCTTCAGTGACGACGACCTCCTCGTGTACGTGAGAGTTGAGCGGGCTCTCCACTACGAGTTTCATGTGATCGCGCAAGTATGCATCCCGCCGCACAAACGCCCCTATCCACAGATGGATGAGGGTGAAAGCGCTGAGGAGTCCGCAGAAGAGCCCACGTAGCCGATGACCGAGGAGAGCCGGCTCTTTTACCGGCCGGCGGCTGGGATCGATGTCGTCTCGGTTGGCGACGGCGCGCTGTTGTTTCGCTCAGACACGCTGCTTGTGCGGATCGAAGGAGCATCGGTTGCCGTCCTCCAGCGGCGGATCCTTCCGCTGCTCGACGGCAGCCGAAGCTTGGCCGAGGTTGCCCGCGCGATCCCCACCGTGGATCAGGGCGACTTGCGTCGCCAGCTTGACGGTCTGGTACAGGCGGGGGTCCTGGAACGAACCAGGCGGCTCGAGTCGTGGCCGGGCGGAAGGTCCGAGCCGCTGCTCGCCCTCCTCGCCGCGGCGGGGCTGCCGGTGGCCGCGTTGCGGGACCGGCTTGCACGCGTGCGGATTGCCGTGCTTGGCCTGGAGGGGACGGGGGCGCACGCTGCGGTGCTTCTCGCTGCTTGTGGGGTGGGGGAGCTGGTCCTGGTCGACCCATACCCCTGCCAGGCCGGCAACCTACCGTTGATGCCAGTCGGCGCAGACGCGCTGGGAATGCGACGCGACCAGGCGCTCAAGCGCTCGCTGGAGACCCAGGGCGCTGAGACGCGGCTGGAGATCGGACCGTCCGATGCGGTCACCCCGGACGGGATCCATGCGCTGGCCAGGAACTGCCAGTTGCTGATCGGCGCTTTTGACAAGGGCCTGTCCGTTGCACACCGGTGGCTGAACAACGCCAGCCTGACCTACGGAATCCCCGCGATCTACAGTCAGTTGGCCGCCTACGTCGCACGAGTGGGACCCGTGGTCGCGCCGCCGCGGAGCGCCTGCTACGAATGCTGGCGGGTGCGCAGCCTCGCCTGCGCGGACTCCTACCCGGAAGCGGCGGCCTACCAGGACCTGTTGGACCAGCAGCGGCAGCCGCGCCTGCACGAGCGTCCGGTGTTTCCAGCCCTTGCCGCATATGCCGGGAGCCTGGTCGCCATGGAGGCGGCCAAGCTGCTGCTCTCGATCGCTTCCGGCGCGGATACCCTCGTCGGAAGGGTGCACGAGTTCGATGCGCTGCAGTTGCGGAGCCAGACCCATACCCTCCTCCAGTTCCCAAACTGCCCGGAATGCCGTGGGGAGGATCATACACAACCTTCCTTCATCAACCTATTTCATGACAACGCACCTTCTGGACACATTCGACAAGCAGCCGGGTCACTCGTCAGCCCACGATGCGGCGTGATCACTGACGTTGGGCAAGTTCCCAAGGATCCCGACGAGCCGGCGCAGCCGTACCTCTATGGTGCCCGATTGGCGAATCATCACTTCGTCGCAGATCGCGGCCCCGACGACGGCATCTCTATCGGCAAAGGCCTCACCCCAGCCGCGGCTCAGTCGAGCGCCCTCGGCGAGGCAGTGGAGCGCTACGCCGGCAGCTTCCATGGCGTCCGACAATCTTTCCACGCGTCACGCCAGGCGCTCGACGCGCCGTCGCTCGACCCGGCGGACCTGGTCCTCTATCGCCCTGAGCAGTACGCCCGGCTGCCGTACGCTCCCTACACCGACACGGCGACGCTCGGCTGGGTGGCGGCGCGCTCGCTGCTCAGCGGGTCGGAGATGCTGGTCCCCGCCCTCGCGGTCTTCATCGCGTATCCGCCGCGCGCTCCCGAAGAAGACCTCTGCCCGCCCACCTCGACTGGCCTTGCCGCCGGGGCGACCCTTGCGGAGGCGGTGCTGGCCGCCCTCTATGAGGTGCTCGAACGCGACGCGTTCATGATCACCTGGCTGAACCGTCTCCCGGCCGAGCGGGTGGACCCCGCCACCCATCCGGACCCCGAGCTGGTCGACCTGGTCCACGCCTACGCCCGGCGCGGCGTCGCGCTGCGCTTGTACCGCCTGGCGACCGACCATCCCTGCCAGGTGTTCCTCTGCCTCGCGCTCCAGGATGGCGGGGCGGGCTGGCCGGCGGCGGTCGCCGGGCTCGGCGCGGACCTGGACCCGGCGCGGGCGGCCTCCAAGGCGATCCTGGAGGCGGGGCAGGTCCGCGCAGGGTTGGTGGTGGCGGCGCGTGACCCGGGCGAGCGGGCGCGGGCCGGGCGACTGGTCGCCGATCCCCGGCTGGTCGACACCCTCGACGACCACGCGCTCCGCTACATCCACCCTGGCGCGATCGGCGCCTTCGCCTTCCTGGAGCGCGACCCGGAGCCGCCGGCCGCCTCCGCCCCTGGCTGGAGCTGGGCCGCGCCACTGCCGGCCTCCGCCAGTGACCGCCTGCGGCTGCTCGCCGAGCACCTCCACACCAGCGGCAGCGAGGTGCTGTACCGCGACCTCACCACCGCTGACCTGGCGCCGCTCGGGCTGCGGGTGGCCCGGGTAATCGTGCCCGGGTTCCAGCCGCTCCACTTCGGGCAGGAGCCGAGACTCGGCGGCCGCCGGCTCTACGAGCTGCCCTGGCGACTCGGGCTCGCCGCCGCGCCCGCCACCCCGGCGGCGCTCAACCGCGACCCGCATCCGCTCGCCTGAGAGATTTTTGTATCCAGCGGCGGCCTCCCTCCCTCTTCTCGCACCAGACGATAGGAAGGAGGTGAAGAATTTGCCTGGTACCTGGGATGCCAATCTCAAGCTGGTGTACGCCGTCGATCAAGGAGCATTTTTCGCGATCGATACGGTTGGAGTCGGTAAGGCATTCGACGTGATCGCGAACCTGGAAATCGGGGATGACCTGATGGCGGTAGCGTCGAAGTACGACGTCT
The DNA here is from genome assembly GCA_036395655.1 of Actinomycetota bacterium. Classification (GTDB taxonomy): domain Bacteria; phylum Actinomycetota; class CALGFH01; order CALGFH01; family CALGFH01; genus DASWDC01. The sequence goes on from DASWDC010000036.1 coordinate 5,323, forward strand.
ATGTGGCGGTCCGCAACCTCAGCCAGTCCACCACCGTGCTCAGCAAGCACGACACCGTGATCCTGACACCCGCACACACCGACTTCAACCAGGAGCATCGTGTCAGTTTTCCGACCAGCTGGACCGGCGGGAACGACGGTGACGTCCTCGAGGTGGTCGCGGGGTTCAAGGTGACAGCCGGCGTCCACACGGACTACTCCCTGTCGACCAGCAATCCCTTTATGGTGGCCGCATAACCACGGCAACCGCATCACCAAGGCCTGCCGCACGCATGCCTGACCTGATCCCGGCGGGTGGCGCATCGCCGCCCGCCGGGCTTTCGTAATTTTGGTGTCGTTGTCAGGGCGCACCGGCATACTGGCAACCATGGCAACCGCGACCAGCCAATCCTTTGTCGGCCGTGCCGAGGAGCTCGGACGGCTGCTTGGCGTGCTGGCACGGGCCGAGGAGGGCCGCCCGGCGGTCGCGCTGGTCGCCGGGGACGCCGGCGTCGGCAAGACCCGCCTGCTCGCCGAGCTGGCCAACCACGCCGAGGCGCAGGGCGTGCGGGTGCTGGTCGGCGGCTGCATGGAGGTCGGCGACCTCGGCCTGCCCTACGTCCCGTTCGTGGACGCCTTCCGCGACCTCGGCGCCCGGCCGGGTGAGGCCGAGCTGGCAGGCGAGCTGGCCGCCACCGTCCCCGGCCTCGGCCTGCTGCTGCCCCGCAGGGGAGCCGCCTCGGGCACCGGCGGCGACCGGCGGAGCCCCGCCCCCGCACCGGAGTCGGCGCCGGCGCTGGCGCAGCCGCCAGGAGAGGGGTTCGAGCGGGTCCGTCTCTTCGACGGGGTGCTGTCGCTCCTGGTCGGCCTGGCCGAGCGGGCGCCGCTGCTGCTGGTGATCGAGGACCTGCACTGGGCCGACCGCTCCACCCGCGACCTGGTCGCCTTCCTGATCCGCACCCTGCGGACCGGCCGCGTCGCGCTGGTCGCCAGTTACCGCTCCGACGAGCTGCACCGCCGCCACCCGCTGCGCCCGCTGCTGGCCGAGCTGGTCCGCGTCCCCGACCTGGAGCGCGTCGAGCTGCGCCCCTTCAGCCGCGGCGAGCTGGCCCAGTACCTGGCGGGACTGGAAGGCGCCGACGTCCCCCCCGACGCGGTCGACCGGATCCTGGCCCGGTCCGAAGGCAACCCCTTCTTCGCCGAGGAGCTGGTCGCCGCCGGTGCCACCCGCCGGGACGTGGCCCTGCCCGAGGCGCTCGCCGACGTGCTGCGCGACCGCGTCGAGGCGCTCTCCGACCTCGCCCAGCAGGTCCTCAAGGTCGCCGCGGTCGCCGGGCGCCGGGTCAGCCACCGGCTGCTGCTGGCCGCCGCCGGCCTGCCCGAGGCCGAGCTCGAACAGGGCCTGCGCGAGGCGATCGCCGCCCAGGTCCTGGTCGCCGACCCCGCCACCGAGAGCTACCGCTTCCGCCACGCGCTGCTGCAGGAGGTCGTCTACGGCGACCTGCTGCCGGGGGAGCGCACCCGCCTGCACGCCACCTACGCGCGCCTGCTCGCCGGGAAGGCGGCGGCCGGGACGGGCGATCCGGGCCAGGACCCGGACTGGGACCGGGACGGCGGCGGCGCCGCCGAGCTGGCCTACCACGCGCTGGCCAGCCACGACCTGCCCGGCGCGCTGGCCGCGCTGCTGTGCGCCACCGCCGACGCCACCGCCATGTCCGCCCCGGCCGAGGCGGCCCGCCACCTGGAGCAGGCCCTGGAGCTGTGGGACCAGGTCCCCGCCGCCGTCGCCGTCGCCGGGACCGACCGGGTCGAGCTGCTGCTGCGCGCCGCCGAGGCCGCCAACCTCTCCGGCGAGTTCCGCCACGCCATCAAGCTCACCCGCGAGGCGATCGCCGCCATCGACCCCGCCACCGACCCGCTGCGGGCGGCGGCGGCCTCAGACCGCCTCAGCGAGTTCCTGCTTGACTACCACGGCGACGACGAGGCGCACGGCGAGATGCTGGCCGCCTCGCGCCGCGCCGTCGAGCTGGTCGACGCCGAGCCGCCGACGGCGCTGCGGGCGCGCGTCACCGGGCAGCTCGGCCGCACCCTGACCCACCTGCACCAGCACGACGAGGCACGCCACTGGACCGACGAGGCGCTGGCGGTCGCCCGCAAGGTCGGCAGCGCCACCGACGAGGCCCGCGCCCTGCTGGTCCTCGCCCTGCTGGCGGTCCGCCACAACGACATCGAGCGGGCACGCTCGCTGCTGGAGGAGGCCCGCCGCCGCGCCGCCGAGGCCGGCGACCGGATGGTGGAGCTGCGCGCCTACTACTACCAGGGCAACCTCGAATACGACGTCGGCAACCTGGCCGCCGCCTCCGCCGCCTTCGGCCAGGCCGTCGCCCACGCCGAGCGCAGCGGGCTGCGCTGGAGCGGCGTCGGCGCCGACGCGGGCGTGCTGCGCTGCATCGCCCTGTACACCGCCGGCGACTGGGACCAGGCCGAGCGCCTCTCGGTCACGGTCGACGACCGCAGCCCCGCGGCCGGCGGCCTCTCCGCCGCCGCCCTGCTGGTCGAGGTCGGCCGCGGCAGCCCCAGCGCCCAGCAGCGCTTCGCGCGGCTGCGCGCCTTCTTCGACGACCGCTGGGTCGCCTACCTCGCCGCCAGCGCCGGTGCCGACCTCGCGCTCTGGGACGGCGACCTGGACCAGGCCCGCGCGCTGATCCGCTTCTGCCTGTCGTCGGTGGCGGTGAGCGAGGACCCGTGGGCGCTGAGCGCGATCCGCCCGGCGGCGCTCGGCATCACCGCCGAAGCCGAGCGGGCCGCGCAGGCCCGCATCGCCGGCGACGAGGCCGCCATCGCCGAGGCCACCAAGGTGGGGAAGGCGCTGCTGGAACGGGCCCGCGCCGCCGAACGGCAGGCCCGCTCCCTCAGCCTCCAGGTCGGCCCGGAGGCGACTGCCTGGCTCGCCCGCGCCGAGGCCGAATGGACCCGCCTGCAGGGCCACGCCGACCCGGAGCGCTGGGCAGCGGCCGCCGGCGCCTTCGCCTACGGCTACGCCTACGAGGAGGCCCGCGCCCGCTGGCGCCTCGCCGAGGCGCTGCTGGCCGGCGGCCACCGGGAGGAGGCGAAGGCCGAGCTGCGCGCCGCCCACCAGGCGGCTGACCGTCTCGGCGCCGCGCCGCTGCGGGCCGAGCTCGGCGCGCTCGCCCGCCGGGGCCGCCTCGACCTCGGCCTGGGCGGCGGCGACCTCCACGACGACCCGGCGGCCGGCGTGCTCGGCGGCCTCACCCCCCGCGAGCTGGAGGTCCTCCGCCTGGTGGCGGCCGGCCGCTCCAACCAGCAGATCGCCGACACGCTGTACATCAGCCGCAAGACCGCCAGCGTCCACGTCAGCAACATCCTCGGCAAGCTCGGCGTCCACACCCGGGTCGAGGCCGCCGCCACCGCCCACCGCCTCGGCCTGGACGGCCTGAAGGCATAGAACCTGGCGGAATAGAAAGAGGACGGCGCGTGTGGTGGGTGCGCGCCGCCCTCGTTGGTGGGCCCTGTGGTCGGCTGGAGGGGCCGAGGGCCTACCGGTTGTGAGAGTGCAGGTCCGTCGTTGACCGTGACCAGTCGCTGCTGTCGCGGGTGTCGGTGCCGAACAGGCCCCCGAAGACCCCCAGGACCACCAGGCCGATCATGAGCAGGATAGCTGCCATCTCAGTTCCTCCTCAGAAGCTTGCTGTGGCGCCGGCGGGCGGCGCGGGCGCTCCGGACCCGGTGGTCGTCCTCGGCCGCGCGGACCAGTTCGGCGATGCGCTGCTTGGTCGCGATGGTGCTGTAGTCACCAAGGGTGGTTGCCATGGTGGTCTCCTCTCCTGCCCGCTTCCTTCTCTGTTCTCGCTGTCCATACAGTAGGTCTAAGGCGGCCGGTCCCACCTCGGGCTGGCGCCTTAGATCCGCAGCTCAGGCGCCTTATTTGTGTAATACCTACCTTGGTAGGTAACCTGGAAGGCAATGCGCCGCATCGACCTGCACGCCTACCCGGGAACCCGCGAGTGGCTCGACTCGCAGGGCCCCTTCGCCGAGGCGCTCGGCAGGTACTGGGGACGCCAGTGGACGGCCGCCAGCGAGGTCGAGGTGGTCGCCAACTTCAAGGAGGCCGGCGTCGAGGTGGTGCTGGTCGCCTTCGACATCGAGTCGGTGGTCGGCGCCCCGCCGTGCGGCAACGACTACGTGGCCGCCTTCCGCGACCGGCACCCTGGCACGATCCTGCAGGCCTGGGGCGCCGTCGACCCGCACAAGGGCGATGCGGCCATCCGGGAGGCCGAGCGGGCCGTGCGCGAGCTCGGCGTGCTCGGCTTCCACTTCCACCCGATCATGG
>DASWDC010000037.1:0-5570 GCA_036395655.1 Actinomycetota bacterium
ACCCTCGGCGTCCCCACCGTGGTGCTGACCGGCGGCAACGACCATACCGTCCCACCGACCGCCGCGGCCGCGCTGGCCAGCGGCATCCCCGGCGCCCGGCTGGAGCAGCTGCCCGGCCTCGGTCACCTGCTGCCCCAGCAGGCCCCGGAGGCGGTCGCCCGCGCCGTCCAGGAGGTCGCTGACGCCGCCCGCGTCACCGACGGGCCACCGGACCACGCCACGGAGCCCCCTGTCGCCGCCGCGGAGTAGCGTCTCGAATTGCATCCCGGCATAGCATGAGTGACCGACCCGATCCGGCCACGCCCAAGGAGCGTCCGTGTCCGACCCCGCCCCCACCCGATCCGCTGCCGATCCTGCCAGCGACGACCTGGCCGCGCTGATCGCCGGCCTCACCTTCGACGCGCGGGGGCTGCTCCCCGCCGTGGTCCAGGACCACAGGGACCAGACTGTGCTGATGGTCGGCTGGATGGACGCCGAAGCCGTCCGCCGCACCCTGACCAGCGGCCGGACCTGGTTCTGGAGCCGTTCCCGGCAGGAGTACTGGTGCAAGGGCGAGACCTCCGGGCACCGGCAGTACGTCCGCTCTGTCCACACCGACTGCGACCGCGACACCCTCCTGGTCCAGGTCGAGCAGGTCGGCGCCGCCTGCCACACCGGCACGCGCAGCTGCTTCGCCGCCGAGCTGCCCACGGTGACCGGCGAGGCCCCGGCCGGCGCGCACGCCCGAGCTGACGGGGCGGCCAGGTGACCGGCCAGCCCAGCTCTGGCGGCCTCGGCTCCCTGCCGGCCCTGGACGAGTTCGCCAAACTGGCAGCCGAGTACTCCATCGTGCCGGTGTGGCGTGAGCTGCTCGGCGACCTGGAAACCCCGGTCGGGGCTTTCCGCAAGCTGACCGCGACCGACGACCCGGACGCGACTGCTGGATCAGTGCTGCTGGAAAGCGTCGAGCACGGGGAGCGCTGGGGCCGCTACTCCTTCATCGGCACCGACCCGTTCGCGACCTTCACCGCCCACCGCGGCAGCGTCTCCTGGAGCGGCAGCCCACCCGCCGGGCTGCCCGCCACGGGTGCTGACGGCTCGCCACTGCGGGTCCTGCGCGCCGCGCTGGAGCGGCTGCGCGCCCCGGTCATCGGTGGGCTGCCGCCGCTGTATGCCGGCGCGGTCGGCTACCTCGCCTACGACGCCGTCCGCGAGCTGGAGCGCCTGCCCGACCAGACCAGCGACGACCTCGGCCTCCCTGACGGGATCCTGGTCTTCCCTCGTTCGGTGGTGGTCTTCGACCACCTCGGCCAGCGCCTGGTGCTGGTCACCAACGTGCTGACCGACGAGCCCGGCTTCGACCCGGAACGGGCCTACGCCGCCGCCACCGCCCGGCTCGACGAGCTGGCCGAGCGGCTCAGCGTGGCCACCCCGACCCCGCCGACGCCGCTCCCCGCCGCCGGCCCGCCCGCCGCCGCCGAGAGCGACCTCGCCCCCGGCCGCTACCAGGAGATGGTGGAGATCGCCAAGGAGCACATCCGCGCCGGCGACATCTTCCAGGTGGTCCCGTCGCAGCGCTTCTCGGTCAAGACCAGCGCCGACCCGTTCGACGTCTACCGGGTGCTCCGGGTCGTCAACCCGTCTCCCTACATGTACTTTTTGCGCCTTCCCGGGGGGTCTGGGGGGCTCAAGAGCGAGGCCCCGACCCCGACATCCGGTGACCCAGGTAAGCCGAGCGGTAGACCCCCGGTCAACAAGACCGTGACCATCTCCGGGTCCTCGCCGGAGGTACTGGTCACCGTGCAGGGCCGCGAGGCGGTCATGCGGCCGATCGCCGGGACCCGCCCGCGCGGCGCCGACCCCGCCGCCGACCTCGCCCTGGAGGAGGAGCTCAAGGCCGACGAGAAGGAACGCGCCGAGCACGTCATGCTGGTCGACCTCGCCCGCAACGACCTCGGCCGGGTCTGCCGGCCGGGCACCGTGAAGGTGCGGGACTTCATGCGGGTGGAGCGCTACTCCCACGTCATGCACCTGGTCTCCGACGTGGTCGGCGAACTGGCCGACCACGTCACCGCCTTCGACGTGCTGGCCTCCTCGTTCCCGGCGGGCACCGTGTCCGGCTCGCCCAAGGTCCGCGCCATGGAGATCATCGACGACCTGGAGCGCCACCGCCGCGGCCCCTACGCCGGCTGCGTCGGCTACTTCGACTTCAGCGGCAACCTGGACACCTGCATCACCATCCGGACCTGCGTGTTCATCGGCGACACCGCCTACTGCCAGGCCGGCGCCGGCGTGGTCGCCGACTCGGTCCCCGAACGCGAGGAACGCGAGACCGAAGCCAAGGCCCGCGCCCTGCTCGCCGCCGTCGCCGCCGCCGAGGCCCTGCCCAGGGCGACCTTGATGGAGGCGGCGGGGGGGCGGCCGGATGGCTGAGCCGCCCGCCCCGGCCTCGGCCGGGCGCCGCTCCCTGCAGGCGAGCCTGCTGTCGGTGCTCGCCGGGGTGCTGCTGGCGGTGCTCGGCGCGGGCCGGCCGTGGGTCAGCGTCAGCGGCCAGCCCCTGGTCGCCAACCTCAATGGCCCGACGGTCGTGACCGCGAGCCTCAGCGGCAACGACCTCGCACCGCTGTCCACGCTCGCCCTCCTCGGGTTGGTCCTGGTGGTCGCGGTCGCGATGACCCGCGGGCGGGGTCGCTGGCTCGTCGGGCTCGCCCTGCTCGCCATCGCGACCGTCCTGGTCGCGCAGGCGGTCGGCGCCGCCGGGCGGGCCCATTCGGAGGCCGAGGCGCGGTTCCGCCGTGGCGCCCTGCCCGGACTGCCGGCCTCCTTCGCCCACCACACCAGCAGCTCGGCCACCGGGCCGGCCCTGGTGGTCGCCGGCGGCCTCCTGGTTGGCCTGGCCGGAGTCGAAGCGCTGCGTCGGGGCCCTGGGTGGCCCGCCCTCGGCGAGGCCTTCCGCGCCCCGCCCGACCGAGACCTCGACCGAGACCTCGACCGGAGCCGCGACCGGCGCTTCGACGGGAGCCTCGACTCTGACATGGGTCGTGCCCGCACCCCAAGCGGCGATCCCGACGAGGAACCGCCCTGGGAAGAAGCCCCGTAGGGTTGCCCTGAAAGCGCCCTTGACCTGCGAGTTCACGTTCCTCGAACATGGCGTGGCTGCACGCCGAACCTGACTGCGGGATCCTTGTGGGGGAGGATTCCAGGACGAGCGCGGGCGACCAGCGGGGGCGAAGGTGGAGCAGGCAGGCAAAGGTACCATCCTGCTGATCGAAGACGAGGAGTCGATCGCCGAGGTCGTGCGCCTCTACCTGGAACGCGACGGCTTCCGGGTCGTCTGGCGCACCGACGGGCGCGCCGGACTGGCCGCCGTCGACAGCGAGCGGCCCCGGCTGGTCCTGCTCGACCTGATGCTGCCCGGCCTCGACGGGCTGGAGGTCACCCGGCAGCTGCGCGGCCGCGGCGGCGCGCGGGTCCCGATCATCATGGTGACCGCCCGGGAGGAGGAGGCCGACCGGGTCCTCGGCCTGGAGCTCGGCGCCGACGACTACGTGACCAAGCCGTTCTCGCCCCGGGAGCTGGTCGCCCGGGTCAAGGCGGTGCTGCGCCGCGCCGAACCCGAGCCCGACGAGGCGCCCGAGCCGCCGCTGCACCTCGGAACCCTCACCGTGGACCCCGCCCGTCACGAGGTCAGCTTCGAGGGCCGCCAGGTCGACCTGACCGCCCGCGAGTTCGAGCTGCTCAGCTACCTGGTCCGGAACCGTGGCCTGGTGCTCTCCCGCGACCAGATCCTGGAGCGAGTCTGGGGCTACGCCTTCCCCGCCGACACCCGCACCGTCGACGTCCATATCCGCCAGCTCCGCGCCAAGCTCGGCGACCATGCCCCCATCCGTACCATCCGGGGTGTCGGCTACAAAGCCGACGATCGCGCAGAATGAATCTCCACCCGCAGCCCGCACCGCCCGCTCGCTCCGGCAGCCTCGCTGGCCGCGGGTCGCTGTGGGGTCAGCTCGTCTGGGGATTCGTGGCCGTGGCGGCGCTGGCCGCGCTGATCACCGGCGCGATCGCCCTCTCGCTCATCCGCCTGGTCCCTGACCGCAGTCTGGAGCAGCAGCTCAGCACCGAGGCCGACGCCATCGTGTCGAGCCAGCTCACCGCCCAGAACATCTTGGGGAGCTGCCTCGTGCAACGTGTGTCCCAGGTCAGCGGCACTGCGATGTACTTCATCAACCGCGAAGGCACCCCGACGCTCACCTGCCCGAGCCGGACCTTCGCGAGGGTGACCAACGCGGCGCCCCCGCCTGACGTGGATCTGCGCGGCGCCCTCACCACAAGCGGCGGCCAGATCACCAGCGGCACCAAGGGCGGCCTGGTCTACGCGGTCGCGCCCCTGTCCGGCGCTGGCGCCAACCGCGCGGGAGTGCTGCTGGTCCACCCAGCCCGCGGGCTCGCCCGTAGCCTGGTGGGGCCGCTCGCCTGGCGGCTGCTGTTCGCCACCGCCTTGGCCGTGGTGATCGCGGCGCTGGTCGCCGCCGCGCTCGCTGGGCGGCTCACCGCGCCGCTGGGGCGGCTGGTCGGCGCCGCGCGCAACCTCGGCGCCGGGGACCTCTCCACCCGCGTCGCGGTCGACGGCGACGACGAGGTCGCCGAGGTTGGCGCCGCCTTCAACGAGATGGCCGCCGCGCTGGAGCAGAGCCAGGGCGAGCAGCGCGCCTTCCTCGCCAGCGTCGGCCACGAGCTGAAAACCCCCCTCACCGCTGTCCAGGGCTACACCGAGGCGCTGCTGGACGGGACCGTCGAAGACCCTGACGCGCGGCGCCGCAGCCTGGAACGTATCCACGCCGAGACGCTGCGCCTCGCCCGGCTGGTCCAGGACCTCCTCGACCTGGCCCGGCTCGGCCGCGGCCAGTTCGCCGTCAGCCTGGTCGACACCGACGCCGCCACGGTGCTGCGCGAGGCGGCGGCCTCCTGGAGCGAGCGTGCCGCCGCCCGCGGCGTCACCGTCGAGCAGCGCCTGCCCGCCCAACTCCCCGCCCGCGTCGACCCTGGGCGCCTGCGCCAGGTCCTTGACAACCTGCTCGACAACGCCACCCGCTCCAGCCCCGCCGGCCATCCGGTGCTGCTCGCCGCCGTCCAGCTCCCCAGCGGCGGCGCCGAGGTCGCCGTGGTCGACCAGGGCCCAGGCATCGCCGCCGAGGACTTGGCGCATGTCTTCGACCGCGGCTACCTGTGGTCTCGCTATCGCGGCACCCGCGCGGTCGGCTCTGGCCTCGGCCTGGCGATCGTCAAGGCGCTCTGCGACGCCATGCGGGTGACGATCTGGGCGGAATCGGGCGGCGGAGGTGGTACCGCCTTCCGCCTCACCCTTCCCCCAGCCGCCTCCAGCGCTGGCTTCGGCCCCATGCCGACCCAGGAGCTGCCCGTCCCGTCGCCCACCGTCAGTGCGCGGGGGGCCGGGAAGGGGACGGCGGCGCCTCCCTGGGAATCCGGTTGAGTCGCTGACCGGCGGCGCCGGTAGAATCGGCCGATGCCAGATCCCGCGCTTGGCGCGCCCTCCTCGTTCCTCGACCGTGCGGTCGCCGATGCCCGCGAGG
>DASWDC010000038.1:0-4179 GCA_036395655.1 Actinomycetota bacterium
AGTCCTGGCGGACGGCACCCCGCACCGACGCGTTCCCATCGCCCGGCTGATCGCCCTGCTCGACCGGCTCGCCGGCGAGATCCCCGCCCTGCTCCCCCGCCCCAGCCCTCCGGCCGGCGCTGACCTGGCGCCGGTCTACCAGCTGGCCTCCGGCGGCACCGTCACCTTCGAGCCCGGCGGCCAGGTCGAGCACTCCACCGCACCGCACAGGACCGCCCATGCGGCGCTCGCCGACGCCGACGGCCTCGCCGCCGCGCTGGCCGCCGCGCTCGGCGAAGCTGGCGTCGTCCTGGTGAGCTGCGGCTTCGACCCGTGGCACCCACCCGGGCGGGTCCCGCAGCAGCTCCGCGCGCCGCGCTACCCGGCGATGGCCGCCTACTTCGACCGCCGCGGTCCCGACGGCGCCGCGATGATGCGCTGCAGCGCCGCCCTCCAGGTCAACCTGGACCTCGGCACCACGGAGGACGAACGCCGGGAGCGCTGGCTGGTCGCCAACCTGGTCGCCCCGCTCGCGCTCGCCACCTTCGCCGCGAGCCCCGATGCCGAACGCGGGGTGGTGTCGCGGCGCGCCCACGCCTGGCAACGGCTCGACCCGACCCGTACCGGGTTCCCGCGCCGCCTGGTGGATGGTTCCAGCGCCGATCCGGTGGAGCAGCTGCTCGACACCGCTCTCCACGCCGACGTCGCGCTGTTCTGCCGCCAATCCCCAGGCCCTGTGGATAACCCTGGAGCCGGCGCCGCCGGAATTGTTCCGCTTGAGCTGGGGATGAGCGCTCAGAGGCCGGTCGATTCGGCTGTGGATCGACTTGTGGATAATGCCAATTCTGTGGATGGCGCCCCTGTGGACAACGCCGACGGCTGGACCGACGGCTGGACCGATGGCTGGACCGACGGCTGGGGCCCCGGGCGGCCCGGGTGGACGTTTGGGGACTGGATCCGGGACGGGCATCCCGCACACGGGCCCCCGACCGCCGACGACCTGCGCTACCACCTCAGCACGCTGTTCCCTGAGGTGCGCCCGCGGGGGCACCTGGAGCTGCGCTCGGTCGACGCGCTGCCGGCCCGGCTGCGGCCGGTCCCGGTGGTGCTGCTGGCCGGCCTGCTCGAGGATCCCGGCGCCCGCGCCCACGGCCGTGCCGTGCTGGAGCGCTGGCGGCCACGGCTGCCGGAGCTGTGGCGGCGCGCCGCCCACGCCGGGGTCGCCGACCCGGAGCTGTGCGCGCTCGCGGCCGAGGTCTGGTCGTTCGCGCTGGAGGGCGCCCGCCGCCTGCCCCCGGGATATCTCACGGCGGCGCAGGTGACGCTCGCGGAGTGCTTCCTCGACCGGCTGACCCTGCGGGGTCGCTGCCCGGCCGACGAGCTGCGCGCCGCACTCGCCCGCGGACCCGCCGCCGCGCTGGCATGGGCGAGCGAACCCAGTGCGGTCGCCGCCCCAGACCCAGCCGAGTCGATCCGCTGAACCCCACTTCCACAAGCAGGAACCGACCCGGCCGTGGCCACCCGCCGAGGCCGAACCGGAAGCGAGGTCCCACCGTCATGCCAGCAGCAACGTCCAATACCCCATCCGATGCGGCGCTGCGCCGCCAGCTCGAAGACGACCTCGACACCGTGCGCGGTCGCCTCGGCCTGCTGGTCGCGCCGCTTGACGATGACGCCATCCACCGCCAGCACGACCCGATCATGAGCCCGCTGGTGTGGGACATGGGCCACGTCGGCAACTTCGAGGAGCTGTGGCTGCTGCGCGAGCTGGACGGCCGCGGCGCCCACGACCCCACCCTCGACCAGGTCTACAACCCCTTCGAGAACCCCCGCTGGGTCCGCGCGGACCTGCCGATCCTGCAGCGGCCCGAAGCGGTCGCCTACCTCGCCGACGTCCGCGCCGAGGCGCTGGAGGTCCTGCGCCGCGCCGACCTGCGCGATCCGGGCCGGCCGCTGCTCGCCGACGGCTACGTCTACCGGATGATCACCCAGCACGAGGCACAGCACCAGGAGACCATGCTGCAGACCCTCGACCTGCGCGCCGACCCCGACCCCTACCCGCCAGTCGCGGCCCGCCGCCTGTTGGTCCCCCGCCCGGTCGACGACCGCGAACGGGTCCAGATCTCCGGCGGCGAGTTCCAGATGGGCACCGACGACCGCGGCGCCGCCTACGACAACGAGCGTCCCCGCCACCCGGTGACCGTGCCGAGCTTCTGGATCGACCGCTTCCCGGTGACCGCGCGGCGTTTCGCCAGCTTCGTCGCCGCCGGCGGCTACGACCAGCCCGAGCACTGGAGCGCCGAGGGCCGGGCGTGGCTGCGGGAGACCGGCGACCGCGCCCCGCAGGGCTGGACGCCCGACGGCAGCGGCTGGAAGGTGCGGCGCTTCGGCCACCTGCTGCCGCTGGACCCGCGCGAGCCGGTGCAGCACGTCAGCTTCCACGAGGCCGAGGCGTTCGCCCACTGGGCCGGCGGCCGGCTGCCCACCGAGGCCGAATGGGAGAAGGCCGCCGCCTGGGACCCGGCCGCCGGGCGCTCCCGCACCTGGCCGTGGGGCGAGACCCCGCCCTCCCCCCAGCACGCCAACGTCGACCAGCTCGCCTTCGGCCCGGCCCCGGTGGGCAGCTACCCGGCGGGCGCCTCCGCCTACGGGGTCGAGCAGCTCCTCGGCGACGTCTACGAGTGGACATCGTCCCCGTTCACCGGCTACCCGGGCTACGCGACCTTCCCCTACCCCGAGTACAGCGAGGTGTTCTTCGGCGACCAGTACCGGGTCCTGCGGGGCGCGTCCTGGGCGACCGCGAGCTGGGTGGCGCGCAACACCTTCCGCAACTGGGACTACCCCAAGCGCCGGCAGCTCTTCGCCGGCCTGCGGCTCGCCTGGGACGCCCCTCCCGGCCAAGGCCTGGATGGTGGCCGGAATGGTGGAGGGCCGGGCTGATGTGCCGGCTCGCCGCCTGTCTCGGCCCACCCGCGCCGCTGTCGGTGCTGCTCTACGACCCGCCGTGGTCGCTGAACGAGCAGGCCTACCGGCCCCGCCGCCAGGAGTACGGCACCGTCAACGTGGACGGCACCGCCGTCGTCTGGTGGCCGCCCGGCGAGGCGGAGCCGCTCCGCTACGCCACCGGAGGGCCGCCCTGGGCCGACCCGAACCTGCCCAACCTCGCCCCGCGGCTGCGCGGGACCGTGCAGCTCGCGGCGGTCCGCTCGGCAACCCCGGGCCTGCCGTTCGGCGCCGACGCCGCGCCACCATTCATGCGTGGAGGCCTGGCGCTGGCGCACAACGGCCGCATCGAGGGGTTCCGTGGGGCGCTCGGCCGGGGGCTGCTCGGCCGGCTACCCGACGACCTCCACGCGGCGCTCGGGCCGCTGCCGCTGCACGACTCGGTGGCGTTGCTGCTGCTGACCGCCTGGAAGCGCCGCGAACGGCCGGCGGCGGGACTGGCGGGTGCGCTCGGCGCCGCCGTCACCGAGGTCGTCGCGGCGTGCGCGGCGGCGGGCGAGCGGGCGACCCTCACCGCCGTTGCCGCCGAGCACGGCCACCTGGCCGGGGTGCGCATGGCGGTGGGGCTCGCCGCGCCCGCGCTGTTCCTGCACATCCCGGCGGGACCGTCGGGACCCGAGGCCGAGACGGCCCTCATCGCCTCCGAACCGCTCGACGACCGCCCCGGCTGGACCGAGATCGGCGACCGGCACCTGCTGGACCTGAGCGCCGCCGGGGCGACGCTGACGCCGCTGGACGCCGGCATGGCCGCCGGCGCGGACATGGAGAAGAAGAGCGCATGACGACCCGTACCCTCCCATCGGTCACCAGCCTCGCACCGCCCGCCGACTGGCGGGAGCAGCTCGCCGCCGACGTCCGCGCGGGCCTGACCGCAACGCCGCGGACGCTTCCGTCCAAGTACTTCTACGACGCCGAGGGCTCCGAGCTGTTCGAGCGGATCACCCGCCTGCCCGAGTACTACCTCACCCGCGCCGAGCAGGAAATCCTCGCAGAGCACGCCGACCGGCTGCTGGCGGCGGCCCAGGCCGAGGAGGTGCTGGAGCTGGGCTCCGGCTCCTCCCGCAAGACACGGCTGCTCTTGGAGGCGATGCGTCGTCACAACGGCGGGCGGCGCTACGCCCCCCTCGACGTCAGCGAGGACGCCCTCATCGGCGCGGCGCTGGCGCTCTGCAACGACTACCCGTGGCTGCGCTTCGA
>DASWDC010000039.1:0-4035 GCA_036395655.1 Actinomycetota bacterium
TGGCGCTGGCGGCGGCCGGGGCGCGGCTCACCCTGGCGGCCGGCAACGCCGCCAAGCTTGAGGCGGTCGGCGCCGAGGTCAAGGAGCTCGGCGGCGAGGCGGTGCTGGTCAACCGCCGCACCGACGAGCTGGCCGACGCCGAGGCGATGGTCGCGGCGGCGGTCGAGGCCCACGGGCGCCTCGACCAGGTGGTCGCCGCCGCCGGGCTCAACAAGGTCGGCCTGATCGCCGACCAGGACCCGGCCGACTGGGACGAGGTCCAGCGCGCCAACGTGCGCGGCTCCTGGCTGCTCTGCAAGGCCGCCGGCCAGCGCCTGATCGCGCAGGGTGAGGGCGGCAAGGTGGTGTTGCTGTCCTCCACCCGCGGCCGCCTCGGCCTGCCGAGCGGCTACAGCGCCTACTGCCCCTCCAAGGCGGCCGTGGACCTGCTCACCAAGACGCTCGCCTGCGAGTGGGGCCGCCACCGCATCAACGTCAACGCGATCGCCCCGACCGTGTTCCGCTCCGACCTGACCGCCTGGATGTATGCGGAGGAGGGCGCGGGCCGGGCGACCCGCGAAGCCATGCTGTCGCGCATCCCGCTGGGACGGCTCGGCGAGCCCGAGGACTTCGTCGGCGCGCTGCTGTTCCTGCTGTCGCCCGCGTCGGACTTCTGCACCGGCCACGTCCTGTACGTGGACGGCGGCTACACGGCGGGGTAGGCGATGACGCCGCCGGGCGGAAAGGTCGCGGTGGTCGGCGCCGGGCTGATGGGCCACGGCATCGCGCAGGTGTTCGCGGGCGCGGGCTGGCAGGTCGGGATCTACGACCCGGTTCCCGAGGCACTCGCCTCCGTGCCCGCGCGGGTGCGGGCGAACCTGGCGACCACCGGCCAAGGCGAGGGCGATGCGGTCGAGGCGCTGCTCGGCCGCATCGCCCTTCACAACGACCTCGCGGGCGCGGTCGGCGAGGCCGCCTACGTGACCGAGGCAGCCCCCGAGGACCTCGCCCTCAAGCGGGAGCTGTTCGAGCGGCTCGACGCGCTCGCCCCGCCGGAGGTGGTCCTGGCGACCAACACCTCGGTGATGTCGGTCGGCGAGATCGGGTCCCGCGCCAGGCGGCGCGAGCGGGTGGTCGGCACCCACTGGTGGAACCCCCCCTACCTGATCCCGCTGGTCGAGGTCACCCAGGCCGAGACGACCAGCCTGGAGACGGTGGAGCAGACCATGGCCCTGCTCGCCGCCATCGGCAAGACCCCCGTGCACGTCCGCAAGGACGTTCCCGGGTTCGTCGGCAACCGCCTGCAGCACGCCCTGTGGCGCGAGGCGATCGCGATCGTCGCCGCCGGCATCTGCGACGCCGAGACGGTCGACACGGTGGTCAAGAGCAGCTTCGGCCGCCGCCTGGCGGTCCTCGGCCCGCTGGAGAACGCGGACCTGGTCGGCCTCGACCTGACCCTGGCGATCCACGAGTACGTCCTGCCGCACATCGACCACACCCCTGGCCCCTCCCCCCTGCTGCGCGAGAAGGTCGCCAAGGGCGAGCTCGGCATGAGGACCGGCCAGGGCCTGCGACCGTGGCCCCCGGGCGAAGCCGACGCCGTCCGCGAGCACCTGCTCCGCTACCTCACCCAGTCGAGCGGCATGTGACCACCATCCCACCGATCCCGATGCCGCTGCGCTGGGACGCGCCGCCGGAACGCTGGAGCGTCGAGGACGGCGACAGGGATGGGGGCGGGGGCGGCGCGGTGCTGGCGGTGACGGCCGGGCCGCGGACCGACCTGTTCGCCGATCCGGGTGGAGGGCCGGCCACCCTGAACGCGCCCCGGCTGCTCGGCGACCCGGCCGGGGACTTCCAGCTCAGCGCCCGGGTCACCGTCGGGTTCGCCGCCGCCTTCGACGCCGGGGTGCTGCTGCTGTGGGCGCACGAGCGCGCCTGGGCCAAGCTCTGCTTCGAGTCCTCCCCGCGGGGCGAGCCGATGGTCGTCTCGGTGGTGACCCGGGGCGTCTCCGACGACTGCAACGCCTTCACGGTCGACGGCGACCACGTCTGGCTGCGGGCCGCGCGGCTCGGGCCGGCGTTCGCCTTCCACGCCTCGACCGACGGGTCCACCTGGCGGTTCGTGCGCTATTTCACCCTCGACCCGGCGGCGGACGCCGCTGCGGCGGCGGTGGGCTTCGAGGCGCAGTCACCCACCGGCGAGAGCTGCACCGTGACCTTCGACGCCATCCGCTTCACGACGGAGCGTCTCAGCGACCTCCGCGACGGCACCTGAGCGGCGACCAGCCAGCGAGTAGAACGTTGATCTTGCCAGACTGTCAATCAATCACTTCCAAAAATTTGAGCTAGGTGGCGGTTCCCGGCGGGGACAGCTCGTCGACCGAGCCGGCGATCACGATCCGGTCGGGCTCGATCGAGCGGATCCGCTCCCAGGGGACGTAGCGGGCGCCGCGCAGCAGGTAGCTGATCAGCGCCTTCACCGGCCAGGGGCCCTTGACGGAGCGGCGGTCATAGCCGAGGCGGGCGCCGAAGCCGCCCCCGCCGACGATCAGCCCGGCAGCGCGGAAGGCGGCGCCGAAGCCGCCCAGCAGCGGGCCGTCCTGGACCAGGCGGAGGTCCTGGACGCGGCCGGCGGAACGGCCGTGCTCGTCGACCACCTCGGCGTGGAGCAGCTCACTGAGGCGCATGGCCGCTCCCCGGGATGTGCCGGACGAGGTGGTCGCGGGCCAGCGACTCGGCCCGGTCGGTGTCCAGCTCGCCGCGCGGGACGCTCAGCCGCACCGCGCTGTCGATCCGCTTGACCAGGCCGAAGGAGATCCGGCCCGGCGCCTCCTCCGGGTGGCGCAGGCGCGCGGCGATCACCTCGACCAGGCGCCCGAACCGGGGCCCGAGGCGGCTGGCGAGCGCGCCCGGCCCGGCGAGGATCGCGGTCACCACCGGCGGGCCCCCGCCCTCCGGAATGGTCAGCTCCAGGTCGTCGATCTTGCCGGCGAGCATCTGCTCGCTGTCGAGCAGCTGCCGGTCGAGCAGCGTCAGCCCCGCGTCGATGATCCGTCCGCTCATCGTCACTGCCCCGCCTTCGTGACGATCATCAGCGGCCCGGCGGCGAGCATGGTCACCACCAGGATGACCAGCAGCACCGAGCCGGCCGCGTTGGTGAACCTGGAGTTGACCTTGGAGCCCATGTAGTCGGGATCGTTGGCGACCACCAGGATGGGGAAGTAGGTGAGCGGCAGCGCCGCCGCCGACAGCACCAGCGTGTACTCGGTGAGCTTGATCGGGTCGATGGTGGTCAGGATCAGCAGCGCCCCGGTGACCACCGAGGCGAGCATGACCAGGTGGAAGCGGGCCGCCTCCGCCGGTTTCACGTACTTGCCCCACTGCCAGCCGAAGTACTGCGCGATGGTGTAGCCGCTCGACAGGCCGGTCTCCAGCGCGGCGCCGAAGGTGAGCACGAAGAAGGCGAAGATCGCGAACGCCAGCCCGACCCGGCCGAGCACCAGCGCGACCGGCAGCGCCGCCTGCGACAGGTGCGACGGGTCGATCCCGCGCGGCTCCAGGAACAGCGTGGCCGACACCATCAGCGCCAGCGCCAGCGCCCCGCCGAGCGGGAAGCCGAGGTAGACGTTCATGCGGTTGACGAGCAGGTCGCCGCTGCTCCAGCCCTCCTCCACCGCGCCGGAGGAGAAGAAGAAGACCTCGTAGGGGGTCATCGCGGAGCCGAGCAGCGCGATCGCGTAGTACCAGTAGGTCGGGTGCCCCTCACCCCTGGGGACCGCCGGGTGGACGGCGCCGTGCAGCAGACCGCCCCAGTCGGGGTGGTAGCGCCACAGCGCCACGACCACCACCAGCAGCGCCAGGCCGGCCAGGCCGAAGAGGTTCTCCATCAGCTGGAAGCGCATCCGCCACAGCACCAGCCACACCAGCAGCGCCGCCGGGGGCACCCAGATCAGGTAGTTGATCCCGGTGAGCAGCTCGACCGCCAGGGCGATCCCGCCGATCTCGGCCGCCAGGGTCAGCAGGTTCACGATGAAGGAGGCGAACAGGTTGAGCAGG
>DASWDC010000040.1:0-5265 GCA_036395655.1 Actinomycetota bacterium
CATGTGCGAGGTGTTGACCCAGGTCTCCGCCCAGGTCATCGGCAACGACACCGCCATCACCATCGGTGGCCTCTCCGGCGCCTTCGAACTGAACGTCTATATCCCCCTGATGGCCCGTAACCTGCTCCAGTCGATCGCCTACCTCGCCGCCGCCACCCGCGAGTTCGCCACCAGGTGCGTCGACGGCATCACCGCCAACACCGACCACGCCCGCGAGCTGGCCGACTCCACCCTGGTGCTGGTCACCGCCCTCAACCCGGTCGTCGGCTACGACGAGGCCGCCGCCATCTCCAAGGAGGCCGCCGCCACCGGCCGCTCCCTCCGCGAGGTCGCTCTCGCCCACGGGGTGAGCGCGGACGTCCTGGACAAGGCCCTGGACCTGAGGGCGATGGCACACGGCAACGGTTTCGCCGGGTAAAGCGGCTCGCGCTCCCTCGATAGGAAGTTAAGCAGCGCAATCACCGACGCCGACGGGGGTGCGGTTGCCGCCCATGGCGGTGAGGACCTGCTGGAGTTCGGTCATGGTGAGGGCGTAGCCCTCGGTGCCGCTGAGGGTGGAGGCGGCGAAGACGACGCCGAGGACGCGGCCGGAGCGGTCGACGACCGGGCCGCCGCTGTCGCCCTTCTGGACCCGGGCGTTCAGGACGTAGATCTCGCGGCGGACGACAGAGGCGGAGTAGATGTCGCGGCCGATGGCGATCGTCTTGAGGGCGACCCGGGCGCCGACGGTCTGCTCCGCGCCGCCGCCGGGGTAGCCGATGACCGCGCCGAGGGTCCCGCTTGGGACCGAGGCGACCGTGGTGAGCGGCCTGATGCCGAGGTTTGGCACGCTGAGCAGGGCGAGGTCGCGTTTCGGGTCGAACCAGACGACGGTGGCGAGCAGGGCGCCGCCGCCCGCCCGGGTGATGACACGGTGGTCGCGGGTGCCGGCGACCACATGGGCGTTGGTGACCACGAGGTCGGTGGCGACCGGCCAGCCGCTGCCGAACAGGAGGCCGCCGCAACCTCGGCTCTCGATCTGGACGGTGGCGAACTGGGCGCGCTTGACGCCTGTGGTGTTGACCGCCGCTGGTGCCTGCCCGGCGGCCGAGGGGGGCCGCAGGTTGGCGAAGGCATCCGGGAAGGGCGAGCGGGCCAGCAGGCCGCGGATCTGTGACAGCGCGGCCGGCGGGCGGGGCGCGGCGCGGTCGATGGTCCGCAGGATGGCGGAGTCGGACAGGGTCCGGCTGAGCCCTGAGAACGGCACGCCGGACAGGGTGAGGGCGATGAACCAGAGCGCGACCGCGGTCACGATCACCGCCACCACCGCGCCGCCAGCCGAGTCGACCCCGCCGGCGACCTCACCCCGGAACAGGGAGGCGCGGATCCGGGTGCCGGCGTAGGTGCCGACGGCGTGAAAGGCGGCGGCGATCATGAAGAACACCGCGATCCCCACCAACAGGCGCTGGAGCGAGTCGCTCGCGCCGACGAACAAGCCGATCCGCGCGGCCGCCCAAGCGCCGATGGCGAGGCCGACCAGCAGGCCGAGGTAGCCGAGCGTCACCACCGCGAACCCCCGCCGCCAGCCGCTGAACGCGGTGAGGGCCAGGATGAGCAGCAGCAGCAGGTCGATGGTGTGCATCGGGGGTTCGGTGTCCTTCCGGTGTCAGGTACAGACCACACGGGCCTGGCAAGGGTCCCTCATTCAAGCGTAAGGCCTCCCGGGTGTCATGCCGATGCAGAGGCAATGACAGGACGGGCTCAAATGGGCCCGGAACCACTTCTTTGGCACCTGGAGAAACCCGATGGAGATCGAAGCGCGACGAGGCGCTGGGGAGTTCCTGACGCTGGCGGCGGCGCGGGCGCTGTGGCGGGCGCCGCAGCGGGCCGACGCCTGCTGGGCGGACGTGCGGCTGCCGGACGGGACGGTGCGGGCCTGCGGCCGGCCGGAGGCGAGCAGCCTCGGGCTGTGCGCCCAGCACCGCCTGGAGCTCTTCGGTCCCCCGGTCCACGCCACCGTGGCACCGTAGGGGTACCGTGAGGTGTGGGATGCCAGCAGCTTGAGGAGGGCTCAGCCATGCCGACCGGGACCGGGACCAGGTCCGAGAAGGCACTGTTCGCCGCGGGGTGCTTCTGGGGGGTCGAGGCCGCGTTCCGGATGACCCCTGGCGTGCTCGCCACCACCGCCGGCTACAGCGGCGGGACCGCTGAACACCCCACCTACCAGCAGGTCTGCAGCGGCCGCACCGGACACGCCGAGACCGTCGAGGTCGAGTTCGACCCGGCCAAGGTCTCCTATGCGCAGCTGCTGGACGTCTTCTGGAAGAACCACGACCCGACCCAGGTGAACCGCCAGGGCCCGGACAGGGGCACCCAGTACCGCACCGCGATCTTCTACCTCACCCCCGAGCAGGAGGCCGCCGCCAAGGCGTCGCGGGACGCCGAGCAGGAACGCCACACCCGCCCGATCGCCACCGAGATCACCCCGGCCTCGACCTTCTGGAAGGCCGAGGACTACCACCAGCAGTACCTGGAGAAGCGCGGCCTGGCGACCTGCGTGATTCCCTCGCGGTCCTGAACCGGGCGGAGCTGAGCTGATGGCGCGGCTGCTGTTCCACTGCACCCACGGGCAAGGCGACCCGGAACGGGCGATCCTGCCGTTCATCGCCGCCAATGTGGCCGTCGCCTCCGGGCAGGAGGCGATCGTGCTGCTCACCGTCGACGGCGCCTGGCTCGCCAAGCAGGGCTATGCCGAGACGGTCGCCGCCGAGGGGTTCCCGAAGCTGGCCGAGCTGCTCCCGGCGTTCGTGGAGGGTGGGGGCGCGCTCTGGGCCTGCAGCGCCTGCACCACCCCGCGGGGGATCACCGAGGCCGACCTCGTGCCCGGCGCCACGATCGTCGGGGCCACGACCATCGTGGAGGCCGTGGCGCGGGGTGCCACGCCGGTCGCGCTCGCCTGACCTACCGCAGCGATTGGAGGTCCAGCTCTTCGGCGTGGACGACCGCGCCGCAGCGGGCGCAGGTGGAGCGGGTCAGGACCCGGCCGCCGCAGGAGGCGTGGGTCGCTAGGGCGGAGGACGGCTCGCCGTAGTGGCGGATGCCCCAGCTGGCCAGGCTGGCCAGCACTGGGGCGAGCTCGCGGCCCTTCGGGGTCAGGTGGTAGGCGCGGTCGCCGCCGGCCGGGTCGCGGGCGGCGATCCCTTCGTCTTCGAGCAGGCGCAGGCGCTCGGCCAGCAGGTTCGAGGGGATCCCGGGGAGGGCGCGCTCCAGCTCGCCGTAGCGGGCGGGGCTGTGGAGCAGCTCGCGAATCACCAGCAGGGTCCAGCGGTCCCCCACGACTTCGAGGGAGCGGGCGACGGGTCCGGGGAGCGGATAGCGTTTGGGCACGAATGGACCGTAGCACTTGAGCGGCTACAAAGTTCACTTGACTTTCTGAAGTGGAGCCGGGACCCTGGCGGCATGCCGACGATCACGGTCACGCCGGACACCCCGCTCGACGAGCTGCTGGCCGAGGCGCGGCGCATCCGCGACCAGCGGTTCGGCGGCCGGGTCACGTACTCGCCCAAGGTCTTCATCCCGCTCACCATGCTGTGCCGCGACCACTGCGGCTACTGCACCTTCGCCAAGCCGCCCGCCCGGCTGGACCGGGGCGCCTACTTGACGCCTGACGCGGTGCTGGAGATCGTCCGTGCCGGGGCGGCGGCCGGCTGCCACGAGGCGTTGTTCACCCTCGGGGAGCGGCCGGAGGAGCGCTACCCGGCGGCGCGGGAGGCGCTGGCCGCGCTCGGGTACGGCTCGACCGTCGAGTATCTGGCGGCGATGTGCCGCCTCGTGATCGAGGAGACCGGGCTGCTGCCGCACGCCAACGCCGGGGCGCTGTTCCCCGACGAGCTGGCCAGCCTGCGCCAGGTCAGCGCCAGCCAGGGGATGATGCTGGAGTCGCTCTCGGAGCGGCTGCACGAGCCCGGCGGGCCGCATGCCCGCTGCGAGACCAAGGTGCCCGCCCGCCGCCTCGCCACTCTGGAGGCCGCCGGGGAGCTGCGCATCCCCTTCACCACCGGGATCCTGGTCGGGATCGGCGAGCGCCGCGCCGAGCGGCTGGAGGCGCTCGCCGCGATCGACGCCGCCCACCGCCGCCACGGCCACGTCCAGGAAGTGATCGTCCAGAACTTCCGGCCGAAGCCCGGCACGGCGATGGCGGGTTCGCCCGCGCCGTCGCTGGAGGACTACCGCTGGACGATCGCGGCCGCCCGGGTGCTGCTGGACCCGGCGATCCACCTGCAAGCCCCGCCGAACCTCACCGAGGACTTCGGGGTGCTGCTGGAGGCCGGCATCGACGACTGGGGCGGGGTCAGCCCGATCACCGCCGACCACGTCAATCCGGAGGCGCCCTGGCCGGCGCTGGAGCGGCTGCGCGCGGTCACCGAGGCGGCCGACAGGACCCTCGCCCCGCGCCTCACCATCTACCCGGAGTTCGCCGCCGACCCGGACCGCTGGCTGGACGACGCCCTGCGCTTCCCGGTGCTGGACCGCTCGGACAGCGAGGCCCTCGGCCGCGACAGCCGCTGGTCCGCCGGGGATCTGGAACCCCCGCCCTCGCTGATCGACGCTGCCCCCTTCCCGACGCCAACGCCCACGGCGGGCGGGCCGGTGGGGGAGGCGCTCGCTGGCGCCCGCGCGGGCCAGGAGCTGGGCGAGGAGCAGATCGTCGCGCTGTTTCGCGCCCGGGGCCCACAGGTGCGGGCGGTCGCCGACTTCGCCGACGAGCTGCGCCGCCAGGCGGCCGGCGAGGTGGTCACCTTCGTCCGCAACCGCAACATCAACTACACCAACGTCTGCACCTTCCGCTGCCGCTTCTGCGCCTTCTCCAAGGGGCCGCTGAGCCTCAACCTGCGCGGGGCCCCCTACCTGCTCGGGCTGGACGAGGTCGCGGCCCGGGTGGTGGAGGCCGACGCCCGCGGCGCCACCGAGGTCACCCTCCAGGGCGGCATCCACCCGAGCTTCGACGGCGACTACTACATCGAGGTCGCCCGCGCGGTCCACGAGGCGGTCCCGGGCATGCACATCCACGGCTTCACCGCCTTGGAGGTCCACGAGGGCGCCCGCCGCCTCGGCGAGCCGCTGCGCGACTACCTGGAGCGCCTCCGCGCCGCCGGGCTGAAGAGCCTGCCGGGCACCGCCGCCGAGATCCTCGACGACGAGGTCCGCGCGGTCATCTGCCCGGACAAGATCACCACCGACGAGTGGCTGGAGGTGCACCGCACCGCCCACTCGATCGGCCTGCGG
>DASWDC010000041.1:0-21731 GCA_036395655.1 Actinomycetota bacterium
GAAGGCTCCGCCAACAAGATCGGGCAACTTCGATAACTCAGCAGGTAGCGGGGCTCAGCAGCGACCGGCGTGTTCGTAGTCGAGCGCCGGCCGCTGCTGGCAGCTCGGGCACCACCAGGTGACGCGCTCGCCGCCGTAGCCTTCCTGGGGGGCCTTGCGGATCGGGGTGGCGCAGCGGCGGCAGGGTTTGCCGGCGCGTTCGGCGACCCAGTGGGAGCGGCCCGGACGCGGGTCGCCGGTGGTGACCTGATGGCCGATGGTGCGGTTGGCCTCCATCATGCGTTTCAGCAGGGCGAGCATGCCCTCAAGGTCGGCGACCTGGCCGACCTGCGTCCAGGGATCGACGCCGCGCAGGAAGCAGATCTCGCACTTCCAGATGTTCCCGGGACCGGCGACGGCGCGCTGGTCGAGCAGGGCGGTGCCGATCGCCCGGTCTGGGTCGGCGCGCAGGCGCCGTGCGGCCTCGGCGAGGTCCCAGTCGGGGCCGAGCACGTCCGGGCCGAGGTGCCCGACGACCTCGTGCTCCCGGCTGGTGGGCAGCAGCTCGCAGGTGCCGAGGCGGAACCCGACCGCGACCCACGGGTCGGTGCGCAGCACCGCCCGGACCTGGAAGTCAGGCCCGCGCCAGCGCTCATCCGGGCGGTAGAGATGCCAGGCGCCCTCCATCTTGAGGTGGGAGTGCAGGGTGACTCCGGCGTCGGTGCGCAGCAGCAGGTGCTTGCCGTGTGCGACCACCGCCGCCACGTCCTGCCCGGCGAGGTCGCGGGTGGCGAAGCGTGGCACCCGGAAGTCGGTGGCGACCAGCCGCTGGCCGGCCAGCGCGGCGTCGAGCTTGGCGGCGAGAAGGTGGACGGTGTCACCTTCCGGCATCGGGCCGTGCTCCTCCGTGGCCGGGGCCGAGGCTGGCGCTTCCCGGCCGGCCGAGGATCCGCAGGCCGCGGGCGGTCGGGCGGAAGCCCGCCTCGGTCAGGGCCTGGGCGAGGGGGCTGTCGAACACCGTCTCGCCGTCGGCACGCTCGACCGCCATCCGCCCGAGTGCCCCATCGCGGACCGCCAGGGCGAGCGCGTCGGCCGCGCGCCGCAGGTGGTCCGGGTGGTCGTCGAAGGTGAGCAGGGTGCGCCCGCCCCGCTCGACATACAGCACCAGCGCCCCGTCGACCAGCACCACCACCGCGCCTGCCTTGCGCCCCGGCCGGTGCCCGGGTCGGTCCGCCAGGTTGCCGTCGGCGCCCACCGCCCGGTCAGGCCAGGCCAGCGCCGCCCCGTAGGGGTTGGCGGGATCGGCGGCCGCCAGCACCAGCGTCTGTGGGTGCGGGTCGCGTTCTGCCGGTCCCTCCAGGGCGCGCATGCGGTCGACCGCGCCCGGGACGGCGAACTGGGCGCCGCCGAGGCCGTCGACGAAGTAGCCGCGGCGGCAGCGGCCGGACTCCTCCATGGCCTTGAGAACGGCGTAGACGCCGGCGAAGCCCCCGGGGATACGCTCGGCGACCACCGCGCCGCGGGTGACCACGCCGTGGCGTTCCAGGAGCTGCTCGGCGGCGGCGTGCAGGCGCCGAGTGGCGTCGCTGGACCGCTCCGGGACGAGGCTCCAGCGGCCCGCGCCCGCCGGCGGGCCGAGCCGGCTGGGCATGGCGGGCCGCCGTGGCCTGCCCGCCCGGGGCAGGCGTGGCGGGCGGCCGGGTGCCCGGACGCCGCCGGAGACGAGTGCCCGCAGGGGTGCCATGGTGTCGTTGGTGACCTTCCCGGCCCAGACCAGCTCCCAGATGGCGAGCAGCAGCTCGGTGTCGTTGCCGGAGCCGGCGCCGCCGCTGCTTGTGGTGCTGGTGCTGGTGGCGACCGCGTCGGAGAGCTGGCGGAAGAACAGCGCACCCCGGTCCTCCAGCGCCTCGTGCAGCGCCACAGCCAGCGGTGAAAGCTCAGCCGGGAGCGGGTCGGGGAGCAGCAGCGGTGCCTGCTCGGCCAGGTAGAGGCTGACCCAGCCGTCGTCGCCGCCGAGCGCGCCAGCACCCGCCCAGACCACCTCGCCCGAGGCGCACAGCTGGTCGAGCAGGCCAGGCTCATAGCCGGGCAGCCGCGTGGCGAGCACCTGCCACTCCAGCGCCGACGCGGGTACCGCCACGCCTTGGAGCTGCTCAATGACCCGGCCGACCGCGTCGAGGGCGGCCACCCTGCCGCGGGACGCGACCGGAGCGACCCCCTGCCAGGCGGTCAAGAAGCGGGCCAGGGCCGCCTGCGGGACCGGCTCCACCTCCTTGCGCAGGGCGGCCAGCGAGCGGCGGCGCAGCCGGCGCAGCACTTCCGCGTCCAGCCATTCCCGCCCGGCGCCGCCGGGGCGGAACTCCCCCGCGACCACCCGGCCGGCGCCCTCCAGCCGAATCAGGGTCTGCTCCACCACGGCGACGCCGAGGCCGAGGCGGCGGGCCACGTCGGCGGCCAGGAACGGGCCGTGGGTGCGGGCGAAACGGCCCACCAGGTCGCCGACCGGATCGGCGACCTGGTCCAGGAAGGCGGTCGGCACCCCGGGGGGCATGGCGGTGCCGAGGGCGTCGCGGAAGCGGGCCGCGTCCTCGATCGCGGCCCAGCGTTCCTCACCGGCGATCCGCAGGCGCAGCGCGCGGCGGGTGCCCTCCAGCTCCGCCAGCCAGCCGGGCAGCGCGGCCGGGTCTGCGGCGCGGGCGGTCGCCTCCGCCACGGTCAGGTCGCCGAGCAGCCGCAGCGCGTCGTGCAGCCGGTCCGGGTCGCCAACGCGGCGTTCGGGCGTGAGCAGCTGCAGCTCCAGCTCCAGGTCGGCGAGGGCGGCCGGGTCGATCAGGTCGCGCAGCTCCTGGAGGCCGAGCAGCTCCGCCAGCAGGGTGCGGTCCAGTGACAGCGCCTGCGCGCGCCGCTCGGCCAGCGGGGCGTCGCCTTCGTACATGAAGGCGGCCACGTAACCGAACTGCAGGCTGCTCGCGAACGGCGACGGGAACGGCGTGTCGACCTCCACCACGCGGACCTCGCGGCGGCCCACGGCGGCCATCAGCTCGGCGAGGCCGGGCAGGTCGAAGACGTCCTGGAGGCATTCGCGCATGGCCTCCAGCACGATCGGGAACGACCCGTAGCCGGCGGCGACCTGCAGCAGCCCGGCGCTGCGCTGGCGCTGCTGCCACAACGGGGTGCGGCGGCCGGGGCGGCGGCGGGGCAGCAGCAGCGCGCGCGCGGCGCATTCCCGGAAGCGGCTGGCGAACAGCGCCGAGCCGCTGACCTGTCCGACGACCAGATCGTCGACCTCCTCGGGTTCGAACAGGATCGAGTCGGACGGTGGCGCCTCGTCCGCCTCGGGGAGGCGGACCACGATGCCGTCGTCGGAGTACATCGTCTGGACCTCCAGGCCGAGACGCTCACGCACGCGCGCCTCGATCGCCTGGGCCCAGGGGGCGTGCAGCGGCGCCCCGAACGGCGAGTGGACGCAGACCCGCCAGTCGCCCAGCTCGTCGCGGAAGCGTTCCACCACGATGGTGCGGTCGTCGGGCAGGACCCCGGTCGCCTCCAGCTGCTCCCCGAGGTAGGCGAGCAGGTTGCTGGCGGCGTTGTGGTCCAGCCCGGCGCCGCTGAGCCGCTCCAGCCGCGTCGCCGGGTCGAGCGCCACCAGCTCGCGCAGGAAAGCGCCGAGCGCGCGGCCCAGCTCCAGCGGCCGGCCGGGCGCGTCGCCGTGCCAGAACGGCAGCTTGCCCGGCTGGCCCGGCGCGGGGCTGACCAGCACCCGGTCGTGGGTGATGTCCTCGATCCGCCAGCTGGAGGCGCCGAGGGTGAAGACCTCGCCGACGCGGGACTCGTAGACCATCTCCTCGTCCAACTCGCCGACGCGGGCCTGGCCCTCCCCCACCAGGTAGACGCCGAACAGACCACGGTCGGGGATGGTGCCGCCGGAGGTCACCGCCAGCCGCTGGGCGCCTGGCCGGCCGCTGAGCACGTCGGTGCCCCGGTCCCAGTTGAGCCGGGGGCGCAGCTCGGCGAACTCGTCGGACGGGTAGCGGCCGGAGAGCATGTCCAGGACGCTCTCCAGCGCGCTGCGGGGCAGCTCCGCGTAGGTTGCCGCGCGGCGCAGCAGCGCCTCCAGCCGGTCGAGCGGCCAGTCGTCCATCGCCACCATGGCCACGACCTGCTGCGCGAGCACGTCGAGGGGGTTGCGGGGGTAGCGCATGGCCTCGATCGCCCCGGCGTGCATCCGCTCCACCACCACCGCGCATTCGACCAGGTCGCCGCGGAACTTCGGGAACACCATCCCGCGGCTGGTGGCGCCGACCTGGTGCCCCGCCCGGCCGATCCGCTGCAGGCCCTGCGCCACCGAGGTGGGGGCCTCCACCTGGACGACCAGGTCGACGGTACCCATGTCGATGCCGAGCTCCAGTGAGCTGGTCGCCACCACCGCCGGGAGGCGGCCCGCCTTGAGGTCCTCCTCGGTCTGGACGCGCTGCTCGCGGCTGACCGAGCCGTGGTGGGTGCGGGCGATCTCGGCCCCGGCGAGGTCGTTGAGGCTGGCGCAGAGCCGCTCCGCCAGACGGCGCGAGTTGGCGAACACGATGGTGGAGCGGTGGGCGCGGATCAGGTCGAGCAGCCGCTCCTCGATGTGCGGCCAGATTCCCGTGCGTTCCGGCGCCGCGCCCTCCACACCGTCGGCGTCGTCAGCGTCGCTGCCCCGCGAAGGTTCCGCGCCGATCGCCGCCAGGTCCTCGACCGGGACCACCACTGAGAGATCGAACGTCTTCTGGCTGGGCGGGGCGACCACCGTGACCGGCCGGCCGCCGCTGAGGAAGCGGGCCACCTCGTCGAGGGGGCGGACCGTGGCGGACAGGCCGATCCGCTGCGCCGGGCGCTCCAGCAACTCGTCGAGGCGTTCCAGGCTGACCGCGAGGTGCGCGCCGCGCTTGGTGGCGACCACCGAGTGGACCTCGTCGACGATCACCGTGTCGAGGTGGCGCAGCGCCTCCCTGGCCTGGGAGGTGAGCAGCAGGAACAGCGACTCGGGGGTGGTGATCAGGATGTCGGGCGGCGCCTGGGCGAAGCGCCGCCGCGCATCGGCGGGGGTGTCGCCGGTGCGCATGGCGACGCTGAGCTGCGGCAGCGGCAGGTCGAGCCGGGCGGCCGCCGCGCGCAGCCCCGCCAGTGGCGTGCGCAGGTTCCGCTCGATGTCGGCGGCCAGCGCCTTCAGCGGCGAGACGTACAGCACCCGCAACCGCTCCCGCGCTGGGACCGGCGGGGCGGTCGCGAGCCGGTCGATGGCGGAGAGGAACGCCGCCAGCGTCTTACCCGACCCGGTGGGCGCCACCACCAGGGCGTCCTGGCCGCCGGCGATCGCCGCCCAAGCGCCCGCCTGCGCCGCGGTCGGGGCGGCGAAGGCGTCCCGGAACCACGCCCGGGTGAGCGGCGAGAAATGCTCCAGGGGCGTGTTCGGCGTGATCGGTGCGGGTGTGGTGTTCATAGCCACATGCTAGATCGCGGCCGTGACAGCCCGCCGACGGTATCCACAGCCCAGAACGCGGCATTCTGCGGCCCCATGTCGCGCCGCCGCCTCTCGGAACGCATGGCTGAGGGTGGCACACTGGGCCAAGGGATCTAATTGCCGAGGGGTGGCGAACAGAAGATGGGTTGGTTCGATCGACCGGAGTTCGGACCCAATATCGGTTTGATCGACGAAATTTACCGCAAATACCTCGACGATCCGACCTCGGTCAGCGAGGCCTGGCAGGAGTTCTTCGCCGAGCAGGAGCCCGAGGACACCGACGGCGACAGCGACAGCGACGGCGCGGCCCCGGCGACGGTGGCGACCCCAACGGCACCGCCCGAGCCGCCACCGGCGCGACCCGCCAACGCTGCGGCCGCACCGGCCACGGCGGAGGCTGCCAAGGCGGAGCCGCCCAAGGCCGGACCCGCCGCCGATGGGGACGGCGACAGCAACGGGGTGCGCCCCGTACCGCTGCGGGGCGCGGCAGCGCGGATCGTGGAGGCGATGGAGGCCAGCCGGGCGGTGCCGACGGCGACCTCGTTCCGGGTGGTGCCGGCGCGGCTGCTCGAGGTGAACCGCAATGTCCTCAACGGGCACCTACGCCGCCACCGCGGCGGCAAGGTCAGCTTCACCCACCTGATCGCCTACGCGGCGGTCAGGGCGCTCCAGGCCCTACCGGCGATGACCTCGATCTACCAGGAGCACGCCGGCAAGCCGCAGGTGCTGCGGCCCGAGCACGTGAACCTCGGCCTCGCGGTCGACACCCGGCGCCCGGACGGCTCCCGCACCCTGCTGGTCCCGAACATCAAGCAGGCCGACCGCCTCGACTTCGCCAGCTTCCTGCGCGCCTACGAGGAACTCATCGCCAAGGTCCGGACCAACAAGCTGGCCGTGGCCGACTTCCAGGGCACCACCGTGACGATCACCAACCCGGGCACCGTCGGGACGGTGATGTCGGTGCCGCGTCTGCTGGCCGGCCAGGCGGCGATCATCGGCGTCGGCGTGATCGGCTACCCGGCCGAGTACCTGGGCGCCGACCCGGAGACGCTGGCGGAGCTCGGCATCGGCAAGACCGTCACGCTGACCTCCACCTACGACCACCGCGTCATCCAGGGCGCCGAGAGCGGCGAGTTCCTGGCCAGGATGCACCAGCTGCTGCTCGGCTCCGACGGCTTCTACGAAGAGGTCTTCCGCAGCATGGGCGTCCCCTACGTGCCGGTGCGCTGGCACGCCGACGCCCGCGCCGAGGACGACCTGGAGGCCACCGAGAAGCAGGCCCGCGTCTACCAGCTGATCAACATGTACCGGGTCCGCGGCCACCTGATCGCCGACCTCGACCCGCTGGAGGTCAAGCCGCCGTCGATGCACCCGGAGCTGGACCCGGCCAGCTTCGGGCTGACCATCTGGGACCTGGAGCGCCGCTTCCTCACCGGCGGGCTGTGCCGGGAGCGGGAACTGCCGCTCGCCGAGATCCTCAGGATCCTCCGCGACGCCTACTGCCGCACCGCCAGCGTCGAGTACATGCACAGCTCCCAGGCCGACGAGAAGGCCTGGATCCAGGAACGGGTCGAAGTCCCACCGGCGACCCTGCCCAAGGACGACCAGCTGCAGATCCTCAACAAGCTGATCGAGGCGGAGGTGTTCGAGCGCTTCCTCCACAACAAGTACGTCGGCCAGAAGCGCTTCAGCCTGGAGGGCGCAGAGAGCCTCATCCCGATGCTGGACGCGGTCCTTGACCGCGCCGCCGACGCCGCCATGGACGGCGTGGTCGTCGGCATGAGCCACCGGGGCCGCCTCAACGTCCTCGCCAACACCGTCGGCAAGAGCTACGGCGAGATCTTCCACGAGTTCGAGGGGCACCTGGACCCCGCCCTGGCGCAGGGCTCCGGCGACGTGAAATACCACCTCGGCGCGGCCGGCAAGCACACCGCCCGCTCCGGCCGCCAGGTGCGCATCGAGGTCGCCTCCAACCCCAGCCACCTCGAGGCCGTCAACCCGGTGGCCGAAGGCCTGGTGCGGGCCAAGCAGGACCTGCTCGACCGGGGCGAGGAGGCGCCGGTGCTGCCGCTGCTGCTGCACGGTGACGCGGCCTTCGCCGGGCAGGGGGTGGTAGCCGAGACGCTGAACCTGTCGCAGCTGCGCGGCTACCGCACCGGCGGGACAGTGCACATCATCGTCAACAACCAGCTCGGATTCACCACCAGCCCGGACTACGGCCGCTCCTCGACCTACGCCACCGACGTGGCCAAGATGATCCAGGCGCCAATCTTACACGTGAACGGCGACGACCCGGAGGCGTGCGTGCGGGTCGCGCGGCTGGCGTTCGACTACCGCCAGAGCTTCAAGAAGGACGTCGTCATCGACATGTGGTGCTACCGCCGCTTCGGCCACAACGAGGGCGACGAGCCGGCGTTCACCCAGCCGCTGATGTACGCGCGCATCAAGGCGCGGCCAAGCGTCCGCAAGCTCTACACCGAGGCGCTGGTCAACCGCGGCGACCTGTCGTTGGAGGAGGCGGAGCGCTCACTGGAGGCCTACCGCCAGCGCCTCCAGCAGGCCTTCGACGAAAGCCACGAACACGACCAGGAAGGAGGCGGCGGGGACGACGACGGCGAGGACGGCGGTTCGCTGCCGGGTGCGAGCTCGGTCGAGCGGCGGACGGGATCGCTGGCAAGCGACCCGCCGGTGGAGACCGCCGTCGGACAGGACCGCCTCCACCAGATCGCCGCCAAGCTCGCCTCGGTGCCGGACGAGTTCCACGTCCATCCGAAGCTCATCCGCTGGCTCCGCGACCGCTCCGAGGCGCTCGGGAAGAACGGGGGGGTGGTGGACTGGTCGCTGGCGGAGGCGCTGGCGTTCGGCTCGCTGCTGCTGGACGGCCGCATCGTGCGGCTGTCGGGGCAGGACACCCGCCGTGGCACCTTCAGCCAGCGCCACTCGGTACTGGTCGACCAGGAGAACGGCGAGCAGTACACGCCGCTCGCCAACCTCGCGCCCGACCAGGGCCGCTTCTTCGTCTACGACAGCCTGCTGAGCGAGTTCGCCGCGCTCGGCTTCGAATACGGCTACGCGGTCGCCAACCCCGACGCGCTGGTGCTGTGGGAAGCGCAGTACGGCGACTTCGTCAACGGCGCCCAGACCATCGTCGACCAGTTCATCGTCGCCGCCGAGCCCAAATGGGGGCAGCGCTGCGGCCTGGTGCTGCTGCTCCCCCACGGCTACGAAGGCCAGGGCCCCGAGCACTCAAGCTCCCGGGTGGAGCGGTTCCTGCAGCTCGCCGCAGACGACAACCTCCAGGTGGCGGTGCCCTCCACCCCAGCGCAGTACTTCCACCTGCTGCGCCGCCAGGCCCTGCGCGCCACCCGCAAGCCACTCGTGGTGCTGACCCCGAAGTCGCTGCTGCGCCTGCCCGCCGCCCGCTCGACCGCCGCCGCATTGAGCGATGGACGCTTCCACGAGATCCTGGCGGACCCGACCAACCCCGACCCGCAACAGGTCCGGCAGGTGCTGCTGTGCAGCGGCAAGGTCTCCTACGACCTCGCCAAGCGGCGTGCCGACCAGGGCGCCGACCAAGGCGCCGGGGCGGTCGCGATCGTCCGCGTGGAACAGCTCTACCCGCTGCCGGCCGAGCAGCTCCGCGCCCAGCTGGACGCCTACCCCAACGCCGACCGGGTGCTGTGGGTCCAGGAGGAACCCGAGAACATGGGCGCCTGGCGGCATCTGCGCCTCCACGCCCGGCGGGCGCTTGGGATCGAGCTGAAGGGCGTCACCCGGCCAGCGGCGGCGGCGCCAGCCACCGGCAGCCCCAGAATCCACCAGCGCGAGCAACAGGAGGTTCTCGACCGGGCCTTTGCGGAATAATCCCCGAACGATCCTGATCCGACGACCCCCTCGACGTTCCGACGGCGGCCCGCGACCATGAGCTGAGGAGGCGATCGCCATGAAGGTCCGGCAGGTGGCGAGCAGTGCGGTGGTGACGGTGGGTCCAATGCAGTCGCTGCGGGAGGCGGCGCAGGTCATGTCGCGGCACCGGGTCGGCTCGGCGGTCGTCCAGGATGCCGAGCAGCTGATCGGCATCCTCACCGAACGAGACGTGCTCAACGCGGTCGCCGGCGGCGCCACGCCCGAGGACGTCTCGGTGCAGGAGATCATGACCGCCGACGTGGTCACCGTCGGGCCCGACTGGGACCTGCTGGAGGCGGCCGGCGAGATGGCCAGGCGGCGCATCCGCCACCTGGTCGTCTACGACGGCCGCCAGCTCCTCGGGGTGCTCTCGGTCCGCGACGTGCTGCCCGCGATCCTTCCCGACGTCAGCACCAGCGCGGACGCCCGAGGCCTGGGATAGCATCCGCCCATCAGCGACGACGCGGAGGTCACCGCGTATGGATCTGGACGAGGTCCTTGCCAAGATCGCCGCCGACGAGGTCGAGTTCGTACGCTTCGAGCAGACCGACCTGCACGGCATCTCCCGCTCAAAGACCATCCCCGCCCGCCACGTGGGCGCCTTCGCCCGCGACGGGCTCAACTTCCTGCTCGGCCAGCTCGGCCTCGACGCCCAGGGCGGCGTGGCGCCAGGCACCGGTTACCTGGAGGAACGTGGTTTCCCCGACTCCCGGCTGTTCCC
This sequence comes from Actinomycetota bacterium, assembly GCA_036395655.1. GTDB lineage: Bacteria > Actinomycetota > CALGFH01 > CALGFH01 > CALGFH01 > DASWDC01. The sequence continues at coordinate 10,107 of DASWDC010000041.1, forward strand.
CGACCCCGAGACCTACGCGGTGCTGCCCTGGGCGGTGGCCACCGCCCGGCTGCTGTGCGACCCGCACTTCATCGACGGCACCCCCGCGCCAGCCTCGCCCCGCCTGGTCATGCAACGGCTCTGCCAGGACCTGGCCGACGAGGGCTTCCTGCACCTCTCCGGCTACGAGTACGAGCTGTACCTGGTCCGCGCCGACGACCGCCAGCCGCCGTTTCCCGGCATCCAGATCTTCGCGACGCTGCGCAACACCTTCGACGAGGCCTTCGTCAGCGACGTCCTGCGCGCCATGCCGCGCGTCGGGGTCGACATCATCACCGCCAACGCCGAGTACGGCCCAGGCCAGTTGGAGATCAACTTCGCGCCGGCCATCGGCGTCGCCGCCGCCGACCAGGCGTTCACCTTCAAAAACGGCATCAAGGAAATCGCCCGCCGCCACGGCTACCTGGCCTCGTTCATGACCAAGCCCTACGCCGACCAGAGCGCCTCCGGCTGCCACCTGCACGAGAGCCTGCTCGACCGCGAAACCGGCCGCAACGCCTTCGCGGTGGACGACACCACCCCCGGCAAGCTCTCCGACGTCGGCCGCTGGTGGATCGGCGGGCAGCTCGCCCACCTGCCCGCCCTGACCGCCTTCTTCGCCCCGACGGTCAACTGCGGCAAGCGCTTCAAACCGTGGAGCTTCGCACCGGTCAACCGGACGTGGGGTCTTGAGAACCGCACCGTCGCGATCCGCGTCAAGGGGCTCGCGGGTGAGCGCCTCCACCTCGAGAACCGGGTGCCGTGTGGCGCCTCCAACCCCTACTTGGTGGGCGCCGCCGCGATCGCCGCCGGGCTGGACGGCATCCGCAACCGCGTCGAGCCGCCGCCCGAGACCGACGGGCTCGCCTATGGGCTGGAGGGCCCGGCCCTGATCCCGACCCGGCTGGAGGCCGCCCTCGACGAGCTGGAGAAGGACATGGCGTTGCGGGGCCTCCTCGGCGAGGAGCTGATCCGTTTGTTCCTGGCGGTCAAGCGCCACGAGGTCGCCAAGGCCGGCGACCACGCCCGCGACTATGCCGCTGGCGACTGGGCCGACCGGGTGGACGAGTTCGAGGTCGCGGGGCTGTTCGAGTTTCTGTGACCGGCGACGGTCTGGCTACGGCACTGTTGCGGGGGGCGGGGTCGCTGCCTGGTGAGCGACCCTGGCGAGGAACGGGATGAGGTTGTCGAGGAACTCGTTGTTGGGGCTGGCGGCGGCCGGGTCGTTGTGCGCGTAGGTGGCCTGGCGGTTGATCAGGGTCAGGTCGCTTGAGGGGATGCTGGACTGCTGGGCGAGGATGGCGGCGGTGTCCAGGACGCCCTGGCCGCCGAGGGCGGCGCCGAAGGCGTAGATGGGCAGGTGGGCGCCGAGGTCGTGGCCGTGGATCGCGTCGACGCCGAGGATGGCCTGGGCGGGGTTGGCGTTGCCGTCGGCGACCGCGCCGGCGTCGATGGTGAGACGCAGTGGGTGGTACCAGGCGCTGCCGTCGACGCCGGCCAGGCTGGTTCCGGAGAGCATGCGGGCGTAGCGCTGGATGGGGGTGAGCTCGCCGGCGCGGACCCAGCCGCGCGGCGTCCCGCTGGCGGCGAGGTGGCCGGCGTGGACCTGGGCGGCGACCAGTGCCGGCGGGGAGGTCTCGGTGTCCACGCCGAAGCCGAACTGGGCCTCGTTGGTGGTTGGCACCGGCGGCCTCAGGTCGGCGGGCAGCAGCGGGAAGCTCTGTGCGAGCGAGAGCCCGTGGGGGTCGATCACCGCGGCGGTGGAGCCGGTCGCGGCGAACAGGCCGAGGAACGGCGCTGGGATGCCGCCGAACGCCAGCCATGGCGAGCTGGCCTGGAGGTTCTGCAGGGCCTGGGTGGCCTGGTCGGCGGAGATGGGGGCCGGGTTGCTGCCGCCGTCGATGTAGACCAGACCGGAGAGGCCGCGCGCGCCGGGGCTGCCGTTGAAGTCCCAGGTGGCGTAGGCGGTGGTGATCGTCCCGCCAAGGGAGTGGCCGCCGAGCACCACTCGGCGGCCGTGCTGACCGGCGGCCTCGACCACGCGGTGGAGGTCCTGGATCTCGACGTTCATGCCCCAGCCGCGCGCGAACGGGACCGCCGCGTCGGGTATCGGCTGGAAATGGGTGGTGATGCCGGGGTCGACCAGCCAGCCGAGGTAGTAGTCGAACAGCTGCTGCGGCGTAGCCTTGGCCTGTTTGGCCTGGGTGAGCACGGACTGGTCTTCGAGCTGGTTCTCGCGGCGTTCCACCGACCAGACCTGCCAGCGGCCCGGGGTGCGCCGCACGATGTCGCGCGCGAGCGGCAGGAAGTAGCCGGCGCCCGCCGACGTGCCGGGGCTCAGGACGAGCACGTTGCGGGCGCGGTCGGAGCCGACTTTGAGGACGCCGACACGGTTGAGGCTGGCGGGGGTGGCGGGGTCGTCGAACCCTTGGAGCCAGGTGAAGTGGATCTCGGTCGCCGCGTCGGGCCGCGCCGTGGTGGTGGTGGTGGCCGTGGCGGTGGCTTGGGCCAGCGCCGGCGTTGGCGCTGCGAACGCCGCCACCACCAGGCCCAGGGCGAGGGTGACTGCGAGCTGGCGGAACCGCTCCTTGTGGTGGCGCATGCGCTGCTCCTCCATTCAGCACCTTCGGCACCGTGGCGGGCGCGGGGTGGCCGGCACCCGCCCACGGGCGGTGGCGGCGGGCGGCGGGCGGCTCGCCCCTCGTTGGCCGCCCACCGCCCACCGCCTGCCTCCCACCGCGACGCTATTGGCCGCGTGGGGGGCGGTTCAACGACGCCTGGACGAATTTCGTGCGCCGTGGCTGTGCAGCTGCACAAGGCGTGGGGATCAGGGTTGTGGCCGCCGCTCCGATGTCGCCGGCCCGCCAGGGCCGGGGCCGGGGCTGGGGGTGCTTGCGACGGCCAGGTAGACACCGGCGAGGTCCCGTGCGGTGGTCAGGTCCAGGCCGGTGAGCCGCTCGATGCGGCGCAGGCGGTAGGCGAGCGTGTTGCGGTGGACGTGCAGGGCCTCGCTGGTGGCGGCGCGGTCGTACTGGTGGGCGACGAAGGCGCGCAGGGTGCGCAGCAGCTCCTCGTGATCGGGAGCGGCCAGCGGCCAGAGCACCCGGGCGCGCAGCCGCGCCGCCGGGCCCGGCGATCGGGCCACCAGCAGCTCCACAGGGTGCTCCTCGGCCCGGAGGCGGCCCCGCAGGCCGGCCCGCCAACCGTGCTCCGCCAGCGCCGCCACGTCCTCGCGGGCATCGGCGAGCGCGGCGTCGTCGCGCGGCGCCGCGGACGCCGTCACCAGCAGCACGTCCGGCCCTTCCCCGAGGTCGGCGACGTCGAGCGGGCGGGTGGCGCTGGTCAGGCCGACGACGCGGGCGCCGTCGGTGACCGCCAGCTTCCAGCCGCGGCGCCGCAGCCTCGCGGCCAGCGCGGCGTGGCGCCGCAGCGGCTGGCCGGGCAGCAGCACCACGAACGGCGCGTAGGCCTCCTCCACCGTCACGCCCAGCCGCTCGGCCAGCTCGCGGTCGCCGAGGTCGAGCGGCGCGGCGTCGCCGCGGGTGAGCCGCTCCAGCAGGTCCCGCGCCTGGCGCTCCTCCTCCGACAGGAGCAGGTCGCGTTCGGCGAGGTAGGTGTCGGCGACCACCGCCGAGATCCGGTCCACGTAGCGCATCAGCAGCCCGGCCGCGTCCAGCAGCGCGTCGTGCTCGTCGGCGCGCGCGTGGCGCCGGATCAGCTCCCAACCCACCTGCCCGCCGATCCCGAACGCCCGCAGGAGGTCTTCCAGCCGTACCCCCTCGCCGGCCCTGGCGCGGGCCCAGGCGCGCAGCGGCGCGAACTCCTCGTCGGGCGGCGCCACCCCCAGGATCAGCCAGCGCCACCAGCGCAGCAGGCTGCGCCGCACGCCCTCCAGGACGTCGTCCTGGGAGGCGCCGGGCAGCCGTTCCAGCGCGGCGATCTCCGACCGGAACGCCGCGGCCATCTCTCTGCTGGCGACGCTCAGCGGGATCCTGGATACGATCGCCGCGATCCGCGTGTATGGGCTGGTCTGTGGCACCTCTGGCCTCCGCTCCGCCCCGACAGTCCGCGCGATCGCCTCGAGAAGCTGGGACGTGGACGCTGAAGACCACATAATGCTTGATAGCGGCGTCGAGGGTGGGGTGGCGATGGCGAGACCTGAACCGGTACCGGCAGTCGGCAGCGTGATGACGAACGCGACCGCGCAGGAGGACCAGCAGGCGCATCAGCGGACCGCCGCCGCGCGGGTCCTGGAGTTGGCCGAGGCCAGCGGGCTCGCGCTGGTGCGGTTCCTCTACGTCGACCACGGCGGCGTGGTGCGCGGCAAGGCGAGCGGGCGGCACGGCCTTGGCGGGCGGCTGCGCAGCGGCATCGGGCTGACCCTGGCGATGCAGGCGATGACCATGCTCGACGAGCTGCAGCCGGTTGAGGGGACCGGGCCGGTCGGCGAGATCCGCCTCGTCCCCGATCCCGAGTCGTTCGTGGTGCTGCCGTACGCGCCCGGTGCCGGGGCGATGCTGGCCGACATGGTGCGGCTGGACGGCGAGCCGTGGGCGGCGTGCCCGCGCGGCTTCCTCAAGCAGGCGGTGGCGGCGCTGGCCGCCGAGGGCTACGCACTGCAGGCCGCCTTCGAGCCGGAGTTCACCCTGGGACGCCGCGTCCTGGCCCCCGACGCACCAGCGGCCAGCGGCGGTGCTCCGGGGCTGGAGCGGCTGGAGCCGCTCGACCGGAGCCTTTGCTTCTCGACCACCGGCTTCGATGCGGCGCACGGCTACGTGATCGAGCTGGTGCGGGCGCTGGAGGCGCAGGGGCTTGTCGTGGAGCAGTACTACCCGGAGCTCGGCTGGGGCCAGCAGGAGCTGTCGATCGGCTACGCGCCCGCGCTGCGCGCCGCCGACAACCAGGTCCTGTACCGGGACACCGCCCGTGGCGTGGCGGCGCGGCAGGGGCTGTGGGCGACGTTCGCGCCGAAGCCCATCCCCGACCAGGCAGGCAACGGCTGCCACCTGCACGCCTCGCTGTGGGACGCCGCGCTGCGGCGCAACCTCTTCCACGACGCGAGTGACCGCTACGGCCTGTCGGAGCTTGCCTACCACTTCGTCGGCGGGCTGCTCGCCCACCTGCCCGCGCTGGTCGCCCTCACCTGCGGCAGCGTGAACAGCTACCGGCGCCTTGGCCCGCGGTCCTGGTCGAGCGCCTACCGCTGCTACGGCCCGGACAACCGCGAGGCGGCGGTGCGGATCGCCTCGCCCATGTGGGGCGCCGAGGAGGCGTCGACCAACCTGGAGCTGAAGTGCTCCGACGCCACCGGCAACCCCTACCTCGCGCTGGGTGCCTACATCCATGCCGGCCTCGACGGCATCCGCAACAAGCTCGACCCGGGCGAGGCGGCCGACGCCGACCCGGACACGCTGCCGGCGGCGGTGCGGCGACGGCGTGGCATCGACCGCCTGCCCGACTCCCTGCCGGCGGCCCTGGACGCCCTGGCGGCCGACAAGCTGCTGATGGAGGCGCTCGGGCCGCTCCGCCGCGACGCCTACCTGCGCGTCAAGCGCGCCGAGGCAGCCGCCTTCGCCGCCGGGGACGCCGCGTTCGAGTGCTACCACCACTTCATGAAGTTCTAGCCGCACCAGTGCCAAGTGCCAGGGGGATGGAACCGGGAAGGGGGAACGGACGATGGCGACGGTGGAGCCGGTTGCCGGCGGCGAGCTGCTCTCCGAGCGGGTCGCGGGCGGCATCCTGCCGAAGGTACTCAACTCGTTCGACATGGTGGCGATCTTTCTCGCCATCGTGCTGTTCATCACCAACGCCGCGGTGATCCAGTCGGCCGGGCCGGCCGCGTTCGGCTGGTGGATCCTCGGGTTCGTCGCCTTCCTGATCCCTGGTGCGATCGTCACTGGGCAGCTCGGGTTGATGTTCCCTGGCGAGGGCTCGATCTACCTGTGGACCCACAAGGCCTTCGGCGCCTTCTGGGGGTTCTTTGCCGGGTTCTGCGCCTGGTGGCCGGGCGTGCTGGTGATGGTGGCCACCGGCGTCGGCACGCTGGCGTTCCTCGGGTTCGTGTTCCCCGGCACGGTCGGCGCCTGGAGCGTCAAGACCCAGGGTACGGCGATCATCGGGTTCATCGTGCTGTCGGCCCTGCTGGCGGTGCAGCGCTTCCGGGTCACCCAGAACATCGTCAACGTCGTGGTGGTCCTCTACGGCCTGGCGATCCTGCTGATGCTGCTGGCCGGGATCGTGCACCTGGCCGGCGGGCACGCCGCCGAAGTCAGCCCGGCGCAGCTGTCGACCTGGGCGCCCGGCAGCAAGAGCGGCATCAACTTCACCAACTGGACCTTCTTCGGCCTGGTGATCCTCGCGCTGCTCGGCGTGGAGGTGCCGCTCAACATGGGGGTGGAGATCCGCGAGGTCCGATCGATCACCCGCTACCTGTTCTGGGGCTCGATCGGGGTGATGGTGGCCTACCTGGTCGCCACCTGGGCGGTGATGGTCACGGTCCCGGCGGCGTCGGGCCAGTCGGCGGCGCCGGTGGCGGCGGCGGCGGTGAAGATCTCGCTCGGCACCTTCTGGGGCGATCTGGTGGGGCTGATCCTGGCGGGCTTCTTCCTCTTCATCACCGTGGTCTACAACTACTCGTTCGCGCGGCTGATCTTTGTCTCCGGGCTGGACCGGCGCCTGCCGCGCGCGCTGAGCCGCGTCAACGCCGCCAAGGTGCCGGACGTGGCGGTCTGGACCCAGTCGTGTATCGCCGCGCTGTTCACCCTGGTCGCCTTCGTGATCCTGCCGGTCGCCTCGGGCGGCGCCAAGCAGGTCGACGTCCAGACCAAGGTCTACGACATCCTGCAGGCGGCGGTGACGGTAATCTGGTGCGTGTCGATGGTGGTGCTGTTCATCGACGTGCTGGTGATCGTGCGCCGCTATGCCGGCGTGTTCGCGGCGCGGCGGCTCGGCGGCGCCGCCAACGCGGGGGTGTTCTGGGTCTGCTCGGTGATCGGCGCGCTGGCCTCCCTGATCGGCATCGTGGCCACACTCAGCGGCTCGTGGACGCCGCTGATCTCCAACGATGCCGGCACCGTCTCGGTGTTCGGCGCGCAGATCACCTACGGCGACTGGTTCTACTGGGTCGGCGGCATCGCGCTCGCCTCGATGGTGGTCGGGGCGCTGCTCTACCTGCTCGGGCGCCGCACCGCCGCGTCGGCGGCACGGTCGGGCTCCGGGTCTGGGACGACGCTGCCGGCGTCAGAGGCGGGAGGCTGACCCGGGGCCGGCCCCCGGCAAGGGCGTCGGGCGTCAGGTCGTGCCGAGCATCTGGTAGAGCCGGAAAGCGCCGCCCGCCGCCGCGCCCTGGACCCGCTGCAGCGTGCACCAGTACACCGCTTCGGCGCCGGGGACGTCGCGCAGCAACTGGCCATCGTCGGTCACCAGGCGGGCGCCGGAGCGGCCAAGGACCGCGACCACCATCCAGCGTCCGCTGGAGACCTGGTAGGCGTGGAGCACGCCGACCGGCAGGGTGAGGTCGACCCAGCGCTTATGGGCCTGCAGCAACGCGTCGATCTCGTGCCGGTCGCGGCGCAGGTTCGGGGAGTTGGGGGTATAGATCGCGGCGAGCATGGCGGCGTCGCGGCGCAGCAGGGCCACCTGCCGGATCTGCATGAGGTGGCGGAAGCGCTGCACAACAGCGGCCTGCAGCGTACGCATGGCCTGGTCGCCCGAGGACGGCGGCGCGCTGGCCGGCGGCGTGGCGGTGGTGGTGGCGGTCCCCTTGGTGATGAGCACGCCAAGGGCGCCACCGCAGAACAGCAGCACCAGCACCAGCCCGATGAACGCGAGCCCGATCAGGACCCCGCGGTCGCGCGGCCCTGCCGGTCCGGTGCTGCGCTGCGGCAACCGCAGCCCGCGACGGCGGAGGGTCAGGGCGGCATCCCCTCACTTCCAGTCCCGCCGCTGCCGCCGCGGCGGGCCTCGGTACGCTCCTCGGCGGCAAGGCGGCCAAGGCCGGAGTCGCCGCCGGGCCCGGCGTCCTCCTCGTCGTGGACCACGAAGCGCATCGCCGCGGCGAGGCCGTGATGGCCTGCCCGCTCGGCGATCAGCCGGTGCATCCGCTGCGCCACCAGCCGATAGGCGGGGTGGCCCTGTGGCTCGGAGCGCAGCTCCGCCAGGTGCAGCAGCTCCCGGGCGTTCAGGGTGATGGCGAAGCGAACCCGGTGGGCGAGGCTGACCGCATAGGGCGCTTGTGCCGGGAACCGTGGTTCCAGCGCACGGTACAGCGAAGCAGAAGCGCGCATCACGGCAGCGAACCGGTCCCCGAGCTCGGCGGCCTCCACGTCGGCGGGGACGTCGTAGCCGAGGTCCGGGCGCAGCGGCTGCCAGACGATCGTGCACATGCGGTGGCGCTGCAGGTCGCGGAAGGCGCCGTAGTCGGCGACCACGTCGAAGGTGTAGAGGGCGCGCTCGAACGCCCGCCCGGGCCGGTGCCGCCGGTTGCCGCGCCGCCCGACGTAGGCGGCCAGCAGCCGCGCGCGCTCCTCGGTGGTGAGCCGTGCGACGCGGGCGGCGACCGCCTCCTCCCCCACCCGCAGGTGCGGGTAGGCGATCGCGGTGAGGATCTTGTCCTCGGCGGCCGGGTCGAACTCGACCAGGCGCACCGACGGCGCCTGGTCGCCCACGCCGCGGTCGGGGTCACCGAGCAGCGCGTCGACCACCTTGGCGGTCTCCTCGGCGGTCTCGGCCAGGTAGCGGGACCAGGCAACGCCGCGGTCAGGACGGTCGACCCGGGTGAGGAACACCGGGATCACCTGGCGGAGCTCCCGCAGCAGCAGTTCCGCGGCGGCGCGGGCCTCCGGCAGGGGGTGGGCGCGCAGACGCAGCAGCAGCGCCTCGTAGGACTGGGCGCTGGCGTAGATGCCGACGTTCGAGGTGGTCGCGGCGGGCAGCAGGCCCCGCAGCCCGTCCAGGGCACGCGCCTTGACCGCGCGGCGCCAAGCCGGCTCGCTGGCGGCCGGATCGCGCGGCAGCCGCTCCGCCAGAACGGCGATCAGCGCCGGCACCAGCTCGCTGTAGGCGGTGAAGAGCCCGTCGAGCACTCGCCGGTACTCCGGGCCGAGCGCCGGGTCGGCGTCGACGTCGGGGTCCAGGTGGTAGCGCCAGCGACCGCCGGGCCGGTCGGTGTAGGAGACGTAGCGGGTGGACTGCTCCAGGTAGGCGGCCAGCCGGCCCCACTCCAGCGCCTTGGTGAGCAGGTTCGAGGCCTGCTCGCAGGCGACGTGGGCGCCGCCGAGCTGGGCCACCGAGTCGTCCCCGTACTGGTCCAGGACGCGATGGTACAGCGCGGCGGCGCGCGCCTCCCCCACCGGGCCGCTCGTTGGCGGCGTCGTGGGCAGCTCGCCGGCGAACTCGTCCAGGAACAGCCGCCGCAGGCTCTTGCCGCTGCGGGAGTAGCGCGAGAACAGCGCCCCCTTGACCGCCTCGGGGAGGTTCCGCAGTGCGAACACCGGCCGGTCGGTGTTGGTGAACCAGGGGGCGAGGATGGCCCGCTCCTCCTCGGTGAACGGCTCGACCCACCAGGACGGCGCTGCGGTCATGCGAGCCCCAGCAGCGGTTCGAGGCCGATCGTGAGGCCGGGCCGGGCCGCGACCGCGCGGACCGCCAGCAGCACGCCGGGCATGAACGAGACGCGGTCCAGGGAGTCGTGGCGGACGGTGAGCAGCTCGCCCTGGCCACCGAAGATGACCTCCTGGTGGGCGACCAGGCCGGGGAGGCGGACCGAGTGCACCCGCACTCCGTCGACCTCGCCGCCGCGGGCGCCGCTGACGGACTCGCGGCTCGGTGGCGGCTGGCGCTGGTCCGGTCCCTGCCGCGCGGCGGCGATCGCCTGGGCGGTGCGGATCGCGGTGCCGGAGGGGGCGTCGGCCTTGCCGGCGTGGTGCAGTTCGATGACCTCCGCCGCCGGGTAGTGGCGCGCCGCGATGGTGGCGAAATAGGTCGCCAGCACCGCGCCGAGGGCGAAGTTCGGTGCCCACACCGCGTTGCCGGCCGACGGGCCGGCGAGGCTGCGCAGCTCCTCCATGGCGCCGTCCGCCAGACCGGTGGTGCCGGACACCAGCTGCACCCCCTCGGGCAGGAGCGCCCTGGCCGCGGCCATGGTCGCGGCGGGGGTGGAGAAGTCGACCACCACCTCGGCCTTGGCCGCCAGCAGGTCGGCGACCGCGCCGCCCACGACCAGGCCGCCGGGCGCCTCAGCGACCAGTGCTCGCAGGTCTTGCCCGCTCCCCCGCTGGCCCGCGACGGCGGCGACCAGCTCGAGATCGTCAGTGGCCGCGACCGCGCGGCAGGTCGCCTGCCCCATCCGCCCGGTCGCTCCGAGGACTCCGATGCGCATCTGCCCTCCCATGGTGGGGTCGTACCGCCGATCGCGAGCCTGGGGGCTGGCTCGACTCCGGGATTCTGGCCGACGTCGTTGACGGCCGACGGCGTGTCAGGATACCGCGTTGCGTCCATCCTGGCGGAATGCGACGGCCTGACGCGGCCAGAGGACCCGTTTCATGGCTTTGCGAACTCAGGCAGGGCGCTGGTCCGCCGCCTATCGCATGCGACCAGCCCGAGGCCATAGCGGTTGGCGGCTGCTGGCGGCTACGCTGGCACTATGCTCGCGTCGGTAGACAACGAAGCGGTCGTCATGGCGGTGCTCGCCGACCGCTTCCGGTTGCCGATGGACCGGCTCGTGCCGGGCGAGGTCGCCATCGCCGAGGTCGAACACCCCAGCCTGCCGATCCGCGCCTTCAGCCGCGAGGGCGGCGCGGTGCTCGCGGTCGCCCCGCGCCACGCGCCGCTGCTGCGCCGCTACCTGCACGACCCGGCCACGCTGCTCCCCGCCTTGGAGGCGGTCGCCGCACGCCTCCCCGGGCATCTGTTCTCCGGCGTCGCCCGCACCGGCGTGGCCATCCCCCCGCCCGCTGCCGAGGTCACCGTCCTCGACGCCACCGACCCCCGCCTCCCCGACTGGGTCCACGGCCACTTCACCGGCGAGGCCTGGGCGGTCCTGGACGACCACAGCGAGGTGCTGTCGACCGCGGTCCTCAAACGCTACGACGACCGCCTCCGCGAGATCTCCGTCGGCACCACCGAAGCCGCCCGCGGCCGGGGCCTCGCCCGCGCGGTGGTCGCCGCCGCCGCCCGCGCCGTCCTCAGCGAAGGCCGCGCGGTCCTCTACAACCATGCCCCTGACAACTACGCCTCCGCCCGCGTCGCCGAATCCGTCGGCCTCCACGAATTCGGCCGCTACCACGCCATCGTCCCCGACCGCCGCCTCGGCGCCGAGTACGGCGAGGACGACACCACCGCCGAGGCCGACAACCGCTGAGGGCCGGCTCTTATCAGTTCAGCGCGTCACGGTGACCGCTGGCGTTTCCAACTTCCCAGCTTGCGGGCGATCTTGTCGAGTTCGGGATGTGCGGTCACCACGCCCACGACGAACTCGACTGCCTCAGCGGTCGATGGTGGTTCGACGTCGTAGCCGTTCAGTCCGTAGAACACCACAGTGGCAGACCAGGCCAGCCGCTTATTGCCATCAACGAGCGCGTGGGCTCGTGCGACCCCCTCAAGCAGCGC
>DASWDC010000042.1:0-2273 GCA_036395655.1 Actinomycetota bacterium
CTGCCGGACCTGCCGGAGCCCCTGCTCGCCGGTTACCTGGACGCCGCCCTGGCGGCGCTGCGGGCGGCGAGCGCCGGGGAGCTGCCCGGGGCGCTGCGCCAGTATCAGACCTGGACGCCCCGCCGCCTCAAGCACCCGCGCGTGCTCGGCCTGGTCAAGCGGGCGCTGGGGACCGACGCGGCCTTCCGGGCGGCGGTGGACGGCCGCGTCCTGGAAGAGGAGGAGGCGCTCGCCCGGCTGCTGCGCGCCGGCCGCCACGTCGAGGCGCTCGCCAGCGGCGAGGCGCCGGAGGCGGTGGCCAAGGTCGGCCTCGCCCTGGGCGCGGCGGGCGCGCTCGCCGTCCAGGCCGCCAGCGACGCGCTGGCCACCAGCAGCGCCCAGGCCGAAGCGGAGGCCGCCCGCTCGGCTCTGGCCGGAGCCACCGGGGAGCTGGACGCGGTCCGGGTCCGGGCCGAGGCCGAGGCCGCCGCGGGACGGGCCGCGCGAGAGGAGCTGCGGCTGGTCCGCCGCGAGCTGCGCCGCAGCGAACGGCAGGTCGAGGCGCTCACCGAGCGCTGCCGCGAGCTGGAAGCGGAGGTGCGCCGGGCCGAGGCCGCCCTGCAGGCCGCCAGGCAGCAGGCCGCCGACGAGCAGCGGCGCCAGAGCGGCCGCATCGCGGAGCTGCAGGCGCACCTGGCCGAGACCCAGCGTCAATACCGCACGCTCCGGCGCGCCTCGGTGCAGGTCGACCCGATGCTCGCCGAGGCGGTCGGCGCTCTCGAACGGGACCTCGCGACCCTGCGCCGCGCGGCGGGCCTTCCCGACCCCGGCCGCAAGCCGCCGGGCAGCCCCGTGGTCGCCGGCCGGGCGCGCCAGCCGGAACGCCGCACCCCGCTGCCGGTCCCCGGCGGCCGCGGCGCCGACGACCCCGAGACCCTGGCGGCCTGGATGTCGGTGCCGGAGGTGCTGGTGCTGGTCGACGGCTACAACGTCACCAAGCACGAGCGCGGCTTCCCCGAGAAGAGCCTGGAGGACCAGCGCACCCTGCTGGTCGATCTGTGCCGGCGAATGTCGCGGCGCTGGGGCGCGCACGTCACCGTGGTCTTCGACGGCGCCAATGTCGCCCCGGTGCCGACCAGGCTGCCGCTCGGCGCGGTGGACGTGGTGTTCACCGACCCCGGCCGCACCGCCGACGACGAGATCGTCGCCCGGGTCAACGCGGCCCCGCCCGAGCGGCCGGTGGTGGTGGTCTCCTCCGACAACGAGCTGCGCCAGCGCTCGGCGGCGCTCGGCGCCAGCGTCACCCGCTCGACCGCCCTGCTCGGGCTCGCCAGCCGCTAGGAAGCGCCGCGCGGCGGCTCGGAGAGGCCTAGGAGGCGCGGCGGCGCCGGCGGCGGAGGTCGAGCACCTGCGGTTCCAGGCCGGCGGCGCTCAGCGCGCCAAGCACCCGGGCCAGGTCGGGCGGGAGCGTCCCTGGGCCGACGGTCGCGGGCAGCGCTGGGGTGGCGTCGGCGCCCACGGCGCCCAGGCGGAGGACCTCGGCGTCGCGCTCGGCGAAGAAGAACCCGACCAGGCAATCCTTGCAGCCGTCGGGGCAGCCGTCACAACTGATCCGCAGGGGCTCTTCGTGCGCCATGTCAGGTCCTCTCGATTCGCCGGTGCCTCATGATTTTGTGGTAGTTCGACCTTCAACGCCATGACCGTATCGGGGGGGTGTGACAAAACAACGGGCTTCGGGGCGTCGCTCGCGAAAGTTTTCCGCCGAAAGGGCGATTCGACAGACTTGCCTTCACGTTATCGAGTCGTTACGGTTCCGCCAGCACCGTCAGCGCCCCCCAGCGCTCCGTATCCCCCCGGATAGGGCGGTGCCTCCCCCCGGTCCACTTGCTTCACCGCACTGAAGGGAGAACGACGCCACGTGCCCGTTCGCCAGCGGGCTCGGAAGTCGTGGAAGGTTCGGACGCCGCTGCTCCTGATCCTTGCGGTCGCCGCTTTGAGCGGCGCCGGCCTGGCCATCAGACTTCCCGCCACCGCCACCCCCGCCTCCCAGGTCGACCTGGAACGCCTCGGCACCCAGATCGACGTGCTCGACGAGCAGCTCAACCAGGCGATCATCCAGCTCGGCCCGCTGAACCAGCAGCTCGCCATGGCCAAGCAGTCGGTCAGGCAGCAGCAGGTGCAGCTCGACCAGATCCAGCGCCTCATCGGCGCGCAGGCCGCCACCGAATACAAGGGCGGCGGGGTCGACCTGGTCGCGGCACTGTTCGCCGGCAGCGACTCCAAGGACCTGGTCG
>DASWDC010000043.1:0-3760 GCA_036395655.1 Actinomycetota bacterium
GTCGCCGTACCAGCCGGTGCGCCACATGCTGCCGTAGCCGAGGGTATGGGCGGCGAGGCAGAGGTTCTGGGCCGCGGCGGCGGCGGAGGCGAGCTGCTCCCAGGCGGGGACCTTGGGGCTCGGCCGGGGGCTGGCGATCAGGGCGACGATCAGGGGGGCGCGCAGGGGCTTGCCGCGGGTGCGGGCAAGGGCGTCCTCGCGGACGGGGGTGCCGGCTTCGGCGCCGCGGGCCTCCTCGGCTTTGGCGAAGACCTCGCCGAGGCGGTGGAGAGCGTGGCCCCGGAGCACGATGAAGCGCCAGGGGCGCAGCAGGCCGTGGTCGGGGGCGGCGGCTGCCGCCGCGAGCAGGGTGGCGAGATTCCCGCCGCTGGGGGCCGGCTCGGTCAGCCGGCCGCCGCTGCGCCGGGTGAGGATGCAGTCAAGGGCGTCCATAGGTCGCGTGGTCTTCCTGACGCTGCCGATTCCTGGAGTTTGAGGTTGCAGCTTAGGGTTGCCTAATACAGTAGCGGATCTCGCGCGGTGCGCGGTTGTCGCGGTTGTCTGGGCGCCGCGAGTGACGAGTCGGTCCTGTTGAGGGGTGCCGCTGACGTCACGCCGGTGGCGTGAACGCTCCGCCGTCGCCCTGCTCACCGGTCTGGTCACCGGTCTGCTCATCGGTCTGCTCATCGGCTGGAGGCAGCGGCCCAGCCGGAATCGGCGCGGGCGCCCCCGGTTGCGGTGCTGCCGGCACCGGCAGTGGCCGCGCCGGCCCGGCGGCGAGGCGCTGACGCTGCTGGACGGCGGCGGCGACGCAGGCGAGGTAGGTCTCCGGCGACACGCCAGCTGGAGGCGGCGGGCGCAGGCGGGCGGCGAGTGGGGTGGCGAGCTGCTGGGCGAGGGCTGCCCGGGGGGCCGGGCGCAGGCTCGTGGCGCGGAGCAGGAACGAACGGAGCGTCTGGTACTCCTCGTTGGCGAGGCCGGAGACATCCAGGGTGACGGTGTAGGACCGCAGGCCGGACGGGGGCTCGAAGCTGGCCGGCGCGGGGGCGGGCAGGGCGCTGCGCTCGCGCAGGACCAGGGTGCCCGCGACGATGTCGCCGAGGCGCTGGTTGTCGCGGCCCAGCAGGATGAAGGCCACCGCGAGAAACCCCCCGCTGGCGACGAAGTCGACCAGCCCGAGCAGCGCTCGCACGGCCGCATGGCGGAAACGGACCGGGCCGCCCTCCCGGGTCACCACCCGCAGGCCGAGGGCGGCCTTGCCGAGGGTGCGGCCGCGCCACAGCGTCTCCAAGGCGATGAAATAGCCGAAATACCAGGCTGGGATCAGGATCGCCGCGGACGCGACCGCCAGCCACTGCGGCAGGGTCGTGCCGCTCAACACCACCATCAGCACCACAGCGACGATCACCACGCCGATGACCAGTATGTCGAGCGCGTAGGCGAGCAGGCGCGAACCGACGTTCGCGGTTCGGAAGTCGAGCGCCACCGCCTCCGGCGTCACCATCCGGGGCCGCTCGGGACCAGGTCGCGCGGTCGCCATGATCAGTGAGGTTCCTTCTGTTGCCCGCGGGTTCGTCGCCCTGACTTTATCCCCGTAGGATTCACCAGTGGACATCGACCGCTTCATCGACGCGAACAGCCAGCTCTGGGACCGGCTCGCCCAGCTCGTCGGCCGGGCGGAGCGGGGCGTCGGGCGCCTCGACGGCGCTGAGCTGGACGAGCTGGTGCGCCTCTACCAGCGGGCCGCCACGCAGCTGTCCTACGCCCGGACCGAGTTCCGCGACCCGGCGCTCGTCGCCAAGCTGAGCCGCCTGGTGGCCCGGGCCGGCGCGGTGGTGTATGGCAGCCGGCCGCGGACGCTGCGGTCGTTCGGCCGCTTCTTCGCGGTCACCTTCCCGGCGGCGGTCTGGTCGGCGCGCTGGTTCGTGCTGGTGGCGACCCTGGTGAGCCTGCTGCCCGCCGCTGTGTTCGGCATCTGGCTGGCCAGCTCGCCCGCGGCGATCGAGGCGGCCGCGCCGGCGGCGGTCCGAGAGGCCTACGTCAATCACGCCTTCGAGGACTACTACCCCTCCAAGCCGGCGGTCGACTTCGCCGCCCACGTCTTCTCCAACAACGTGGTGGTCGCCTTCGAGGCGTTCGCGCTCGGCATCCTCGGCTGCGTCGGCACCTTCTACGTGCTGCTGCTGAACGGCGCCAATCTCGGCGTCGCGGCCGGCCTGTTCGCCGCGGTCGGCCAGCAGGCCAAGTTCTGGGGTCTCATCCTGCCCCACGGGATGCTGGAGCTGACCAGCGTGTTCATCGCCGGGGGGGCGGGCCTGCGGCTTGGCTGGACGCTGATCGACCCGGGCGACCGCCGCCGCGCCGAGGCCCTCGCCGAGGAGGGCCGCCGCGCGGTGGTGATCGTGCTCGGCCTGGTGCTCAGCTTCGCGGTCGCCGGCTCCATCGAGGGGTTCGTCACCGGGCGTCCCTGGCCGACCGCGCTCCGGGTCGGGATCGGTGCGCTCGCCGAGGCGGCCTTCCTCACCTATGTCACCGTCTGCGGCCGCCGCGCCGCCGCCCAGGGCCTGACCGGCGCCTTGGGCGAAGAGGATGGCGGCGGCTGGCTCAGCACCGGCCAGGATCAGAGCCGGCCGGTCGCCTTGACCCTGAGGTAGGCGTCGGCCAGCTCCGGCGCGAGCCGGCCGGGGAGCGCGTCGACCACCACCGCGCCGAGGCCGCGCAGCCGCGCCACGGTGCGGCGGCGATCGGCCAGCGCCGCGACCGCCGCCGCCTTGCGATAGGTGGTGCCCGCCTCGGCGGGGGTGGCCAGCGCCCAGGCGTGCACCTCCGGGTCGGTCACACCGGCGACGACCACCAGGTGGTCGCGGGCGATCAGCGGGAGGGCCGGCAGCAGCGTCTCGGCGACCGCCTGCTCGGCCAGCTCCGTGAACACCACCAGCATGGTCCGGCGGCGGAAGCGCGCCAGGGTGGTGGCGAACGCGCCCCGGTAGTCGCTCTCGGCCAGCGCCGGCTCCAGCGAGTACATCGCCTCGGTGACCCGGGCGAGCTGGTCGCGGGCATGCCCCGGCCCGACCATCGCTCGCACCTCGGCGTCGAAGGCGACCAGCCCGGCGCGGTCGCCGAGCCGGGTCGCGACCGCGGTCAGCATCATCACCGCGTCCATGGCATGGTCGAGGCGAGGCACGCCCGCGACCCGCCCGGCCATGGTCCGCCCGCAGTCCAGCAGCAGCAGCACGGTCTGGTTCCGCTCGGCCCGGTAGGTCCGCACGATCGGTTTGCCGGCGCGGGCGGTCGCCGCCCAGTCCATCCTGCGGAACTCGTCGTCGACGCCGTACTCGCGCAGCGAGTCGAATTCGGTCCCGCCGCCGCGCCCCTGCGCGGAACGCAAGCCCACCTCCAGGATGCGCGCCTTGTTGATGCGCAGCTCGGCCTCGTCCCGGGAATGGAACGGCGGGTAGACCCGCAGGGTGCCGGGGAGGCTTCTGCGGCCCTGGCGGGCCATCAGCCCAAGCGGCCCCTCCACGCGCAGGACCAACTCGTTTGGGGTGAAGCGCCCACGGCGGGACGGCCGGATGGTGGTCGCCGCGCTCGCCCTCCCTCGTGCCGGCACGGTGAGCCTGGCCCGCCGGGTGGCGGCCCGCAGCGACGGCGCCAGCTCATCGGCGAGCCGTACCCGGGCCGGCCGGGGCCGGGCGCCACGCCCGCCACCATGAACCGCCCGGGCCTGGGCGGCGATCGTCCAGGTGATCCGCGCCTCGGCGCCGAGCGGCACGATCGCCGG
>DASWDC010000044.1:0-6525 GCA_036395655.1 Actinomycetota bacterium
TCCCGCGCCGAACACCCGACCCTGGTGCTGCTCGACATCATGATGCCCAGGCTGGACGGCCTGGAGGTCTGCCGCAGGCTGAAGGCCGGCCCGGAAACCAGCGACATCGTGATCGTGATGCTCACCGCCCAGGCCCAGGAGCGCGACCGCGACCACGGGCTGGCCGCCGGTGCCGACGACTACTTCACCAAGCCGTTCTCGCCGCTGGCGCTGCTGAACATGGTTGAGAACCTGCGGGTCCGCCAGAACGCCGGTTGAGTATCCCCGCGCCAGGGTCCTACGGTCAGGCCGAGCGGGACGGGACGCGGATCGCGTCCCAGTTGACCAGCAGCCAGGTGGCGCCGAGGGCGTCGACCGTGCCGGTGACGTAGCCAGTGGCCAGGCGGTTCTCGCGGACGCGGATCGGGTGGGCGCTCGGGTCCGGCTCCAGCACCTGGACGACCTCGTCGACCAGGAAGCCAGTCGGGCCGTGGTTGGTGCTCACCACCAGGATGCGTCCCTCGGCGCCGAGGTCCGGCAGCCCGAGGGCGACCCGCAGACTGACCAGCGGCAGCAGGCCGCCGTTGCCGTCCAGCGCCGCCAGCGTCGAGGACGGCAGCCCGGGGACTGGCGGCTGGGCGCCGACGTCGACGATCCCAAGCACCCGCTCACGCGGGCTGGCGTAGCCGCGGCCGCCCAGCCGGAACAGCAGCAGGGCGGCGGGAGGCATCGTCATGGGCCGGTCGCTCCGTGATCGGGTCGGGGTTTGTTGGTTTTGATCGCTGCTTTCTCGGCATCTGGGCGCACCATCTGGAGCAACCGGTCAGCGGCGCCGCGACCTGGCCTGGAAACAGGCCGTCCGGAAGAAGGCACGCGATATCCTTGGCGAACGGGGCTCCCGCCGGGTAGCCTCCGAACGCTCATCAACCGCTCGGGGGAGGTGCCGCACTGTGGCAGAGGTGTTCGAGTCCAGAGAGATTCCCGGAGTCTGGCTGATTCGGCTGCAGCCGGTTGGAGACGTGCGAGGTCGCTTCATCGAGACATACCGGACGTCCTGGCTGCCCTTCGCAAAGCCGATGGTGCAGGGGAACCGCTCCGACTCGGTCCCTCGGGTGCTCCGCGGCCTGCACTATCACCGCCGCCAGGCCGACCTCTGGTTCGTGCAGGCCGGCCGGGTGACCACCGTGCTGGTCGACACCCGCATCGGCTCCCCCACCGAGGGCAAGCACACCACCGTGCAGATGGGCGGCGGTGAGGATCTCGCCGTCTACATCCCCGAGGGGATCGCCCACGGCTTCTACGCCCACGACCACGTGGTCATGACCTACCTGGTCACCGGCGAGTACGACGGCTCCGACGAGCTGGGCATCGCCTGGAACGACCCCGACCTCGGCATCACCTGGCCCGACCAGGACCCGATCCTGTCGGAGCGGGACCGCCAGAACGTCCGGCTCGCCGACGTCCCCGCCGACCGCCGCGTCCCCTACGCCGGATAACGGCCCATTTCGCATCGGGCGCTGCTCGTGCCGTGAGCAGCGCCGGCGAGCCTGAAACCGTTCCGTTAGCTGACCGCTGGCGCTACCGTGGAGGCGACGAACCTGTCGCTCTCCAGGAGCGAATCAATGCTGGAACACCCAGAGCCGCACCCGCACCCGACCGAGCACCTGATGAGCAACACCGCCAAGCCGGGCCCGCCGCCCGAGCGGCCGCCCCGCCCGGCACCACCGCCGCCGCCCAAGTGGCGCGGCTGGCTGCCGATCATCGGGCTGCTGCTCACCATGCTGATCCTGTTCCTTCCCGGCCGGATGAGCCAGAGCCAGGTCAAGACGCTCAACTACCAGCCCGACCTGAAAGACAAGATCACTGCGAACCAGGTCAAGTCGATCCAACTCGGCACCGACGGCCACATCGACGGCGTCCTCGCTGACGGCACCCACTTCCGCTCCCAGTACCCCGTCAACGACACCAGCTTCTACACGCTGCTCAACGATCACAACGTCACGGTGGTCAAGGCGGTCGGGTCACAGACCTCCCTCCTGGACGTGCTGCTCGGCTTCCTGCCGCTGCTGCTGTTCGTCGGCTTCTTCATCTACCTGGGCCGCTCCACCCGGCGCCAGCTCGCCGGGCTCGGCGGGGTCGGGCGCTCCCGCGCGAAGGTCTACGACGAGGAGCGGCCCTCCACCACCTTCGCCGACGTCGCCGGCTACGAGGGCGCCAAGCGCGAGGTCACCGAGGTGGTCGACTTTCTCAAATACCCCGACCGCTATCGGCGCGCCGGTGCGGTCGGGCCCAAGGGCGTGCTGATGGTCGGCCCGCCCGGCACCGGCAAGACGCTGCTCGCCCGCGCGGTCGCCGGGGAGGCCGGGGTGCCGTTCATCTCGGTCACTGGCTCGTCGTTCGTGGAGATGTTCGTCGGCGTCGGTGCCGCCCGGGTCCGCGACCTGTTCAACGACGCGCGCAAGCGGGCGCCCTCGATCATCTTCATCGACGAGGTCGACGCCATCGGCCAGCGCCGCGGCGGCCAGTTCGTCTCCAACGACGAGCGCGACCAGACCCTCAACCAGATGCTCGCCGAACTGGACGGGTTCGACCCCGCCACCGGCGTGGTGGTGATCGCCGCCACCAACCGGCCCGAGGTGCTCGACCCGGCGCTGCTGCGGCCCGGCCGCTTCGACCGGCAGGTGGTGATCCCGCTGCCGACCCAGCGCGAGCGGCGCGCCATCCTGGAGGTCCACATCAAGGGCAAACAGCTCGGCCCCGACGTCGATTTGAATGTGGTCGCCCGCGGCACCCCCGGCTTCTCCGGCGCGGACCTGGCCAACCTGGTCAACGAGGCGGCCATCTTCGCGGTCCGGGCGGGCCGCGAGGTGATCAGCGCCGTCGACTTCTCCGAGGCGCGCGACCGGGTCCTGCTCGGCCGGCGGGACTCCTCCAACGCGCTGCTACCCGACGAGAAGCGCGCGGTCGCCGTCCACGAGGGCGGCCACGCCCTGGTCGCGGCCCTGTCCGAGCATGGCGACCCGGTCGCCAAGGTCACCATCCTGCCCGCCGGCCAGGCCCTTGGCGTCACCGAGCAGCTCCCGATCGACGAACGCCACCTCTACTCCGAGGGCTACCTGAAGGACTCCCTGGCGATCCGCATGGGCGGCCGCGCCGCCGAGCTGATCGTCCTCGGCGAGGCCTCCACCGGCGCCTCCAACGACCTGGCCGGCGCCACCGACCTGGCCACCCGGATGGTGCGCGAGTTCGGGATGAGCGCCGCCCTCGGCCCGGTCGGCTTCGCCTCCGGCAGCCCGATGTACCTCGGCAGCGAGGAGGTCCGCAGCCGCCCCTACGCCGAGGCGACCCAGCGGGTCATCGACACCGAGGTCGCCAAGCTGCTGCGCGAGGCCGAGGAGCGCGCCCTGCGGCTGCTGCGGGAGCGCCGCGGCACCCTCGACCAGCTCACCGAGCTGCTGCTGGAGCGCGAGACGATCGACGGCACCGACCTCGACGCGCTGCTCGGGCGCATCCCCGGACCCCGCGAGCCGATCGGCGCCGGCGGCCACCGCGCCACCGCCTCAGCCGCCGACGATCAGGTCGGCGGCTGAGCTGCGGCCTGGCCCAAGGCCGCTCACGGTCTGGCGGCCGCCGGTGCCGTGACGGTCGCCGTCACGCGTGGGTGTCGGGCGCCCGGCGGGCGGGTGGGATGCCGTTGGGCGGCGGCTCGCGCAGCAGCCAGACCGGGTTGGAGAAGGCGGTGCGCCGCGCGGTCACGGTGTCCACGACGTTGACGCGGACAAAGCACGAGGCGCTGGTGTCGATGACCACGGTGGCGACCCTGCCCCGGTTGGCGAACGCGCTGGCCGGCAGGGTCGCCACCACCGCCGTCGCGGGATCCGGCTGGGCCGTGCCGGCGTAGTCGACCGGCCCGCGGACCACCTCGACGACGCCGAGGGCCGGCAGTCCGGTCGCGACGACGATCAGCGGGCGGCGGGCGGCGGGGTTCACCGAGACGCTTCCCATCGGGTTGGCGTCCACCTGCAGCCACAGCGCCCCGGTGAAGCCGCCGAGGATCTCGGCGCAGAACGCCCGGCCCGCACGCAGGGCGTCGAGCAGATCGGCCTCGCCGTCCGAGGCGGACCAGAGGTGAGTGGCGAAGGTGTTGCGGTCGCTGTCGTCGCTCCAGACGCCGACGTGGCCGGTGTGGTTGTCGGACACGCCGTTGCCGGTGAGGAACAAGCCGTTGCGCGACAGGGTGTCCCACAACGCCAGATGGTCCTCGAGCGCGGCGACCGCTCCCTGCGCCGCGGCACCGCGGCTGTGGTAGCCGGCCTCGATGATGTCGGCGCCGCCGTAGGCGTTGTTGCCGAGGTAGCGCAGGGCGGCGGCGTGACGCGCGGCATCGACGGCGGCCTGCGGGGAGGTGCCGCCGGTGGCGGGATCACGGCTCTGGACCCCGAAGGGATGGTTGATCGACGACAGGCCTCCCGCGGCATGGATCAGCGCGGTGGCCTCCGCGGTGACGTCGCCGTTGGTGGGGAGGTCCTGGCCATAGACAGGCAGGTGGAACGACCCGCCGAACCAGTTGGAGTGCCTGGCGTTCAGAGAGATCTCCAGCCCATGGCGGATCCGCACGGTCGGGTAGCGGTCGGCCAGCGCGTCGAAGATGCCGGCCTGGACCTTCAGCGGGTCGTCGCCGCCGGTCTGGGCACGGCTGATGAACCCGTTGGCGAACCACCCTTCGGCCGGCGCGCCCGCCTGGCTGGTGGCACCGAACCACAGGTCGACCAGGTGGTGGTCGTTCGCCACCAGGTCCGGCCACAGCGCCGCGATGTCGCTGACCGGGTCGAGCGCGATCCCCGTGTTCCACTCCCCCGGGGTCACCGGGACGGTCACGATGCCGAGCAGCCCCTGCGCCCGCCGAGCGGCGGGTGCGGCGCCGAAACGGTAGGAGAGCTGGTAGTTCCCAGCCGGCCGGCCTGCCTGCGGTGGATGGTAGGACAGGTTGATCAGCACCTCCAGCCAGGCATCCGTCCCGACGCTGGCGGCCAGCACGTCCATGGTGAGCGTCTGGCCGGTCAGGTTGGCCCGCAGGCGGTCCGACGGCAGCACATTCATCCGCGCGCTGGCCGGCTCCGCGCCGGCGCTGGTCGCGGCCAGGTGCACCGACCCGCCAGTCGGGTCACCGGGGCTGGTCACGCTGTCAAGCGCGGCGGTCGAGGTGGTGAGGCTGCCGCTGGTGGAAGCCTGATAGCCCACCGTGGTCCCGTTGGACATCTCCGGGTTGAGGAACCGCAACGTGGTGATGTACCCGATTGCCTGCATGCGCCAGTCATGGTCGGTTGGCCACATGACATTGATGCCGCAGCGGGTCGCCTCCGCCAGCTGCGCGTCGAAGCTGCCATCCACCTCGTCGAAGCTGGCATGGATATGCATGGCGTTCGACACCCGGCACAACCGGGTTGGGAACAGCCCAGCCTCGGCGGCGGCGTCGACGGTGGCCGCGTCGGCGATGGTCGGCGACAGCACCTGGCTTGCCCCTGGGACCAGCAGTGCGGCACCGATCCTGCCAGCGCCACGGAGGAAGTCTCGCCGGGTCGAGTTCAGGTGCCGGTTCGGCTCAGGATCGGGGACGGTCGCGGATTCATGATGCTCGCACATGGCCGCTCCTTGGCCACTGGGGGCCACGGGGGATTGGTACATCAGCGGCATCGGAGCATACTGGAATAAATATCTTGTAACGTGCGTAGAAGCACGATTGTTATGCGCCGGTCAGCGATGTCGCGGCTTCGTCACAAGTCCTTCGCTGGCGCTGGGCGGCGCCACGCACGGACATGCGCTGGCACCGGGATCGCCGGATCGAGGCGCTCATCAGCGACAGGCTCCCCGCCAACAACCGAGAACGGCAGCACCCCCGCCCACACCCGGAGGTCATAGTCCTCCTGGTCATCCTTGGGCGGGCCGGTGCGAACCTTCGCCGAAACCTCGTCGAGCGGCACCGCGAGCACCGCGGTAGCAGCCAGCTCCTTCTGGTCGCCGCCGCGGACCGCCTCGCTGCGGCCAGGCGCGATGTGCTCCACCAGGGCCCGCAGCGCTTGGTCCTTCTCACCCGGATCGGTGACCGCCCGGGTGCGGCCGAGCGCCATCACGCTCTTGTAGTTGAAGGAGTGGTGGAACGCGCTCCTGGCGAGAACCAGGCCGTTGAGGAGGGTGACCGTGACGCAAACGTCCATGCCGGGTCGCAGGCCGAGGCGGCTGCCGCTGGAGCCGTGCAGGTAGAGGGTCTCGCCGACGCGGGCGTATCCGGTTGGGACGACGTACGGCTGGCCGTCGACGGCGAAGCCGACGTGGCAGATGAAGCCTTCGTCGAGGATGGCGTGGACGGTCGCGCGGTCGTAGGCGCCCCGCTCCGGGAGGCGCCGGAGGGTCGTCCGCTCGCTGGGCTGGTACTGGTCCTGGGCGGTCATGTCGTGTCGGTCCTGGTCTTCACGAGAGCAGTGCGATCACCGCCCTTCACGGTACCAGCGGCGCGGCCTCCGACTTCGCCGCCGCCTCAGCTTCGGC
>DASWDC010000045.1:0-8886 GCA_036395655.1 Actinomycetota bacterium
TGCAGCGGCCCGCCGCCGTCCGCCAGCTCCAGGTCCTCGGCGAGCAGGCGAAGCTGCCGGTCTACGCGCCCTACGACGGCTCGGGGGTGGGCGATCCGGTCCAGGTCGCGCGCGACGCCCGGGCGGAGGCCGAGCGGCTCACCCGCGACGTGGTGATCGTCGACACCGCTGGGCGGCTGGCCGTCGACGCCGAGATGATGGCCCAGGCCGCGGCCATCAGCGAGGCGGTCGGTCCCACCGAGGTCCTGCTGGTGGCCGACGCCATGACCGGGCAGGACGCGGTCCAGACCGCCATCGCGTTCCAGGAGGGCCTTGACCTCACCGGCGTGGTTCTCACCAAGCTCGACGGCGATGCCCGCGGTGGTGCGGCGCTGTCGATCCGCTCGGTGACCGGCGTGCCGATCAAGTTCGCCACCACCGGCGAGAAGCTGGCCGACTTCGACGCCTTCCATCCCGACCGCCTCGCCGGCCGCATCCTCGGCATGGGCGACGTGCTCACCCTGATCGAGAAGGCCGAGGAGCTGGTCGACCAGCAGGAAGCCGAGCGGATGCAGCGCAAGCTGCGCGAGGCCTCCTTCACCCTGGAGGATTTCCTCGACCAGCTGCAGCAGGTCAAGAAGCTCGGCCCGCTCAGCCAGGTCATCGGCATGCTGCCGGGGATGAGCCGCGAGCTGAAGGACGTCGAGGTCGACGACCGCGACGTCGCCCGGATCGAGGCGATCATCCGCTCGATGACCCCGACCGAGCGCAACAACCCCAAAATCCTCAACGGTTCCCGCCGCGCCCGCGTCGCCCGCGGTTCCGGCACGACCACCCAGCAGGTCAACGCCGTCCTCAAGCAGTTCGACCAGGCGCGGCGCATGATGCGCCAGCTCGCCGGCATGAACCCCAAGCGCCTGCGCCGGATGGGACTGGGACGCTGACAGCCTGTACACTCCAGCAGTCCCGGACGCCACCATGGCAATGACGGGGGAGGGCAGACCCGGCCGGGCGGGCGGGCCACCCCGAGAAGGAGCACGTTCATCCTATGGCCGTGAAGATCCGCCTTATGCGCATGGGCATGAAGAAGGCGCCCTACTATCGCGTCGTGGTCGCCGACTCGCGCAGCCCCCGTGACGGCCGTTTCATCGAGAACATCGGCCTCTACCACCCCACCTACGAGCCCTCGCGGATCGAGATCGACACCGACAAGGCCCGCAGCTGGATCGCCAAGGGCGCTCAGCCCACCGAGGCGGTCGCCAACCTGCTCACCATCGTCGGGGTCGAAGGCCCCGCCGAGCGCAAGGCCGCCGCCAAGGCGCTGCGCGCCACCCAGGCCGAGGCCAGGACCGCGCCGAAGGCCAAGGGGGCCAAGGGCAAGGGGTCCGCCAAGGCCAAGAAGTCCTGACGCCATGCGCGACGTGGTCGCTTACCTGGCACGGGCGCTGGTCGACGACCCCGACCGGGTGACGGTTCAGGAGTACCGCGGGCAGCGCGGGGTCAGCTACGAGGTCCGCGCGGCGCCCGCTGACGTCGGCAAGCTCATCGGACGGGGCGGCCGCACCGTCAAAGCACTCCGTAAGCTGGTCAAAGCGGTCGCTCCCGATGGCCGCCGGATCGAGGTCGAGGTCCTCGCCGAGGACGAGTGACCACCCGATGAACGCTCCTGCGCGCCTGGTCGTTGGCCGCGTGCTGCGGCCGCACGGGATCGGGGGAGAGGTGCTCGTCGAGGTCCTCTCCGACACGCCCGAGCGGTTCGCCGGCGGCGCCGCCCTCGATGCCGGCGACCCCGACGTGCCTGCCGCGCTGCGCCACCTGACCGTCGAGGGCGCCCGCTCCCACCAGGGCAGGCTGCTGGTGCGCTTCGCCGGGGTGGGCGATCGGGACGGGGCCGAGAGCTTGCGCGCGAGCCTCCTCTCGATTCCGCTGGAGGCGGCCCGCCAGCTCGGCCCCGACGAGTACTGGCGGCACCAGCTCATCGGCCTCACCGTCGTCGACCACGACGGGCAGCCGCGCGGGACGGTGACCGAGGTCCTCCCCGGTGCCGCCCACGACCAGCTGCAGGTGCGGCGCCCCGACGGCAGCGAGGTGCTCGTCCCCACCGTCGCGGCGCTCATCCAGGTCGACCTCGCCGCCGGCCGCGTCGAAGTCGATGCCATCCCCGGTTTGCTCGACCCCGAGGTCCTCGGAAACGCTCCCAACGCCGTTGCCGAGCCTCCTGACCCATCGGGGGACTCCGCGGCAACCGCGCGATCGGCCCGCAGTGCTTCTGGCCGCGGGATCGTGCCCCCCGAACGCCACGGGGCATGACGGCATGCGCATCGATATCGTCACGATTTTCCCGGGCTTCTTCGCCTCGCCGCTGGCTACCGGGCTGCTCGGCAAGGCGGGGGAGCGCGGGCTGGTTGAGGTGCGCTGCCACGACCTGCGCGACTGGGCCAGGGACCGGCACCGTAGCGTCGACGACGCGCCCTTCGGCGGCGGCGCCGGCATGGTGATGCTCCCCGCGCCCTGGTTCGAGGCGCTCGACACCCTCCTTGCCGAGGGCCCTGCCCGGGTCGTCCTGCTCGCCCCGGACGGGCACCGCTTCGACCAGGCCAGCGCCGCCAGCCTCGCCCGCGAGCAGCGGCTGATCCTCTGCTGCGGCCGCTACGAGGGCATTGACGAGCGCGTCCGCACCCGCGTCGACGAGGTCGTCTCGATCGGCGACTTCATCCTCGCCGGTGGCGAAAGCGCCGCCTTGGTGGTGCTCGACACCGTCGCCCGCCTCGTCCCCGGCGTCATGGGCAATGCCGCCTCCGCCACCGACGAGTCGTTCGCCGCCGGCCTCCTCGAATATCCCCAGTACACCCGCCCGGCCAGCTACCGCGGCCTGGAGGTCCCTCCGGTGCTGCGCTCCGGCGACCACGGCGCGGTCGCCCACTGGCGCCGCGAACAGGCGCTGGAGCGCACCCACCGCTGCCGGCCGGAACTGCTCGCCGACGCGGACCTGACCGACGAGGAACGCCGCCAGCATCCACCAGACAAGTAGGCACGCCTATACTGAATCCCTGAACCTCGTGTTACCCTCGGTCGTCGTCACGTCGCGAGGGCGGCGCCTGACGCCTCAATCACCGCAATCTTTGGGCTTTCCTTGAAGGAGCTTCACCTGATGCAGATCAGCGACGTGGTCGAACGCGCACAGCTGCGCGACGACCTCCCCGATTTCCGGCCGGGTGACACCGTCAAGGTGCATGTCCGAGTTGTCGAGGGTGGCCGGGAGCGGATCCAGGTCTTCCAGGGCTTCGTGCTGCGCCGGCAGGGCGGCGGCCTGCGGGAGACCTTCACCGTCCGCAAGGTCTCGTTCGGCGTCGGCGTGGAACGTACCTTCCCAGTCCACGCCCCGAGCATCGCCAGGGTCGAGCTGGTCACCCGCGGCGACGTCCGCCGCGCCAAGCTCTACTACCTGCGCGGCCGCATCGGCAAGGCGGCGAAGATCAAGGAGAAGCGCAGCCCCGCACGGGCATGAGCCAGCACGGCCAAGAGCCCGAGCGCAACGACCTCGTGACCACCGAGGTCGAGGGCGACAGCACCGCCGACAGCACCGCCGACGCCCCCAACGACGGCAGTGCCGCCCGGGGCGAGGCGGACCAGACGTCCGAACCCGAGCGGAACGGGAAGGGCAGGCAGCCCGTCGGCCCGCTCGCAGTGGTGCGCGAGACCGCGCTGCTGGTGGCGCTGGCGATCCTGCTCGCCGTGATCTTCAAGACCTTCCTGGTGCAGGCGTTCTACATCCCGTCGGCGTCGATGACCTCGACGCTGGAGGTCTTCGACCGGGTGCTGGTCGAGAAGGTCTCCTACCGGTTCGGCAAGGTCCACGACGGGGACGTGATCGTCTTCGTCCACGACACCGGCCTGCCACCGGAATCGTCCAACCCGCTCAGCCGGTTTCTCGGCGGACTCGGCCAGGCGATTGGCGTGGCGGCACCCTCCAACCGGGACTTCATCAAACGGGTCATCGGCACGCCCGGTGACCGGATCAGCTGCCGGGACGGCCAGGTCTACCGCAACGGTCAGGCCCTCAACGAGCCATATCTGGATCCAGGCACCCCGACCGAGAACTGCCGGCCGGTCACCATCCCGACGGGCAAGCTCTACGTGCTGGGGGACAACCGCACCAACTCCGAGGACTCCCGCATCTTTGGGCCGATCGACCGCTCCACCGTGGTCGGCCGGGCGTTCGTCCGCATCTGGCCGCTCAACCACATTGGCTGGCTGCGCCGCGACCGCTGACCGCCGAACTCCCGGCAGACCGTAACCGCGCGGCAATGTTCCGCGGTAACCGATCGTCCACCGCTCGCAGTAGACTCCATCCGTGCTTGCCACCGCCGTGCTGGAAGACCGGCTCCGACACGTGGGCTTCGAACGGGTCGCCGGCGTTGACGAAGCCGGCCGGGGAGCCCTGGCCGGGCCGCTCGTCGCCGCCGCCGTGATCCTTCCCGCGGGCTGCCCGATCGTCGGGCTGGCCGACTCCAAGCTGCTCACCCCCGAGCGGCGCGAGACGCTCGCCGCCGAGATCCGCCGCCATTCCCTGGCGCTCACCGTGGTGCGCGCCGCTCCCGAGACCATCGACCGTGCCGGGCTGCAGCGCACCAACCTCGCCCTGCTGGCCCGGGCGCTGCGGGAACTGGCGGGCGGCTATGACTACGCGCTCGCCGACGGCTTCCCGCTCGTCAACATGCCGGCGCCCGTCCTCGGGGTCCGCAAAGGCGACCAGGTCGCCACCTGCGTCGCCGCCGCCTCGATCATCGCCAAGGTCACCAGGGACCAGATCATGACCAGGGCGGCGCGCCGCATCCCCGGCTACGGCTTCGAGCGGCACAAGGGCTACGGGACCGACCAGCACTGGGAAGCGCTGCGCGAGCTTGGTCCCTCGGCCTACCATCGCTTCTCCTTCGCGGGTGTCGCCGCGCCATGGGCGACACGGGCACGGCACCCAGCGGTCGGTCGCGACGCAGTCGTGGACGACCAGGACGACCTGGCATCAGAGGAGGGGCAATGAGGCATCACGGTGGGCGCGCCGCCGCGTGGACGACCATCCCGGAGCGGGCTGAATGAGCGCCGAGGACCTCGAGCGGTACGAGGCGGAGATGGAGCTGGAACTCTACCGCGAGTACCGCGACGTGCTCGGGATGTTCCAGTTCGTGGTCGAGACCGAACGCCGCTTCTACCTCGCCAACAAGGTCGACCTGCAGGTCCGCAACCAGGACACCGACACCTACTTCGACCTCACCATGCAGGACGCCTGGGTGTGGGACATGTACCGGCCGGCACGCTTCGTCACCAAAGTTCGCGTGGTCACGTTCAAGGACGTGAACATCGAGGAACTAATCCGCAAAGACGAGTTATAACTAACCGATCATGGGATTCAACGCGACCCGGCGCTACCGGGACAAGAAGACCACTGACGTCGCGATCCTGGTCGCTGCGCTTGTCATCGTCGCCGGTCTGCTCGGCTGGGTCCTCGCGGCAGGTGGGCACTGAGCGCGCCACCCGACACGGTCAAGGGCCCGCCAGTCGCGCAGGGCCGGGCTGTCGCGCAGGGCCGCGTGGGCACCAGAGGCCGCGCCGAGTTGCAGCGTGCCCGCCAGCGCCAGCGCCGCCGCCGCGTCGTCTTCGCCATGAGCATCGTCTGCGCCGTGGTCCTGACTGTCGTCGTCACGGTCGCCGGCTACGCCCACTTCCGCTTCGGCCAGATCAAGTCGGTGAACGTCCAGGGGCTCCACAGCGTCAGTGCGGGAAAGCCGTTCAACCTGCTGATCGTCGGCTCCGACACCCGGGCTGACCTCGAGGACGCCAAGAATTTCGGTGGTGCCACCGCCCCTGGCGGGCAGCGCAGCGACGTCATCCTGATCGTCCGCGTCGATCCCGCCACCCACCGCGCCGCGATGCTGTCGATTCCCCGCGACACCGTCGTCCAGATCGCCGGCGGCGGCCGCAACAAGATCAACGCTGCGTTCGTCAACGGCCCCGGCCAGCTCGTCAAGACCATCGAGCAGAACTTCGGGGTCCAGATCAACCACTATCTGCTGGTCAACTTCGACGGCTTCCAGGGCATCGTCAACGCCATCGGCGGCATCAAGATGAACTTCCCGTTCCCTTCTCGGGACGCGTTCTCCGGCTTGAAGATCAACACCACCGGCTGCATCCGGCTTGGCGGCGCCCAGGCCCTGGCGTTGGCCCGCAGCCGTCACTTCATGTACCTCCAGAACGGACGATGGATCACCGCCGACGGGTTCGCCCCTGACATCGGCCGGATCCGCCGCCAGCACATCTTCCTCGAACAGCTCGCCAGGACCGCGATCTCCAAGGGCCTCACCAACCCGATCCGCGCCAACGCCTTCGTCGGTGCGGTCGTCCACGACATCACCAAGGACTCGGCCCTCAAGATCACCGACGTCGTCCGGCTCGCGAACCTGTTCCGCAGCTTCAACCCGAGCGCCATGCCGGCCTACACCCTGCCAACCGGCAACGCCAACGACGCGGCGCTCGGCAGCATCCAGGTCATCAAGCTCCCCGACGCCCAGCGGGTCGTCAATCAGTTTCTCGGCCGGCCCGACACCACCAACGTGGCCGCCAGCGACAACCCCGCTGTCCCCGCTGTCCCCGGCGTCGCCGGCACCTCGGTCCAGGTGCTCAACGGCACCAGCCACGCCGGCATCGCCCGCCAGACCGCCACCAGCCTCCAAGCGGCTGGCTTCCACACCGGCCTGGTGGGCGACGCGCCCGCTGCCAACCCTGGCGCCACCCGCATCGTCTACGCACCCGACGGCGCCGCCCAGGGCCAGGTCCAAGCGCTCCGCGCTCGCCTCATCGGTCCCGTCCAGCTCCACGCCGACAGCACCCTGGCGGCCGGGCAGCTCCAGATCATCATCGGTGCCGGGTTCGGCGGCATTCGCAGCGCCACCACTCCGTCCACCAGCGGAAGCACGGGCAGCGCGACCGCCACCAGCCAGGCGAGCAGCCAAGCCAAGCCACCCGCGGCCGCCAAGGCGACGACCGCCACCCTCGACATCCGCCCCTACGACCCGCGGGCTTGCTGACCGGTCGCCCGCTGATTCCGGCAGCGTCGGCGGCTGAGCGGTCGGGCGGCTGCTGATCGCTGCCTGGGCCGTCGGCCGCGGCTCGCGAACAAAGTTATCCACAATTCCGCCCGGGCCTCCCTACACGCCGTGAACGCCGCGTAGGGTTCGGCCATGTCATCATCCTCGATCGACCTTGGCCGGCGCGGCGAGGCGCTCGCTTGCGACCAGCTCGCCGCCGCCGGCTTCCGGGTGCTCGCCCGCAACTGGTGCTGGCACGCAGGTGGCCGCTCTGGCGAGATCGACGTCATCGCCGCTCGCCCCGGCCTCTTGGTCTTCTGCGAGGTCAAGACCAGACGCGGCCATGCCTACGGCAGCCCCGCCGCCGCGGTCACCTCCGCCAAGCAGGCACAACTGCGCCGCCTGGCCACTGCCTACCTCGCCGCCACCCGCTACCCGCCCGGCCGGATCCGTTTCGACGTCATCACCATCACCTGGGCGCGGGGGCGCGACCCCGTCGTCCATCACCTTGAGGGGGCGTTCTAGTGCTCGCCAAGCTCGCCACCACCACGCTGGTCGGCCTCACCGCCCATCCGGTCGGGGTCGAGGTCGACCTCGGCCGGGGCCTGCCCGCCATCAGTGTCGTCGGCCTTGGCGACACCGTCGTGCTTCAGGCACGCGACCGCGTCCGCGCCGCCTTCGCCAATGCGGGGTTCGACTGGCCGGACCGGCGCATCACCATCTCGCTTCCGCCTGCCGACCTGCCCAAGCAGGGCTCCGGCTTCGATCTGCCGATCGCTGTCGGCCTGTTGGCCGCCGCCAGGCTGGTCCCCGCCAACGCCATTGAGGCCATGTGGGCGCTCGGCGAGCTCGACCTCGGCGGTGATCTGCGCCCGGTACGGGGCGTGCTCGCTGCGGCGCTCGCCGCCCGCGATGGCGGCGCCCGTCTCCTGCTGGTCCCCAGTGACAACCTGCACGAGGCCGCGCTGGTCCCCGGGGTCGCGATCGCCGGGGCGCGCTCGCTCCGGCAGGTCAACGACTGGCTCCTGGGTCGTGGCCAGCTCGACCCGCCCGGTTCCTCCGTGCCCGCTTGTAGGCAAACGGACGCCGGTCTGGAGGATCTCACCGACGTCCGCGGCCAGCCGGTCGCCCGGCGTGCGCTCGAGATCGCCGCCGCCGGCGGTCATAACCTGCTGCTGGTCGGCTCACCGGGTGCGGGCAAGACGATGCTGGCGCGCCGCCTGCCCGGCCTGCTGCCCGAGCTGGAGCGCGACGAGGCCCTCGCGGTCACCCTGGTCCAGTCGGCCGCCGGCATGCTCCGCCCGAACGCACCGCTGGCCACGGCCCGTCCGTTCCGCTCGCCCCACCACGCCATCTCGGCGGCGGGTCTGGTCGGCGGCGGCTCCAGGACACCCCGCCCCGGTGAGGTGAGCCTGGCCCACCACGGCGCGTTGTTCCTGGACGAACTCGCCGAGTTCCCCCGCGCCGCCCGCGAGGCGTTGCGCCAGCCGCTTGAGGACGGCGAGGTCACCATCGTCCGCGCCGGCGCCAGTGTCCGGTTCCCCGCCCGCTTCGCCCTGATCGCCGCCGCCAACCCCTGCCCTTGCGGCTACCTGGGCGACGACCAGCGTCCCTGCCGCTGCGGGGCAGAGGAACTGCGTCGCTACGCGCGCCGCCTTTCCGGCCCGCTGCTCGACCGCATCGACCTGTATGTGCACGTCGACCGGGTCAGTGCCGAGGCCCTTGCGGACACCGCTCCGGGCGAGGCCTCGGCACTGGTTCGCGAACGGGTTCACGCTGCCCGCGCCGTGCAGCGCATCCGCAACGCCACCGGTCCCGGAGCCGG
>DASWDC010000046.1:0-3712 GCA_036395655.1 Actinomycetota bacterium
CAGGCGCGCATGGCCGAGGCGGCCCGCCAGGGGCGGGTCGAGATCACCGCCATGCCCTTCCAGCTCCACACCGAAGCCTGCTCCACCGAGGAGCTGCAGCGCATGCTGCGCGGCGTGATCGAGCTGCGGGAGCGCTACGGCATCCCAGTGCGCAGCGCGATGCACACCGACGTGCCCGGCGCCACCGTCGGCCTGATCGACGCGCTGGCGGCGGTCGGGATCCCCTACCTGTCGGCGGCGCACAACTGGGCGGGCCGCTCGGTGCCCTACCTGGTCGGCGGCCAGGAGCTGACGCGGCCGTTCTGGTGGCGGGCGCCGAGCGGCAACCGCCTGCTGGTGTGGCACACCGACACCCCTCACGGCATCGCCTACATGGAAGGCAACCTGGTCGGCCTGGCCGCCGGCTACGACCTTGCCCTGGACCTGGTCCCGGCCTACCTGTCCGCGCTCGCCAGCCGGCCCTGGCCCTTCGGCGGCAAGGCGTTCGGCTGGTCGGGGCTGCCGGAAGGGGCCGAGGTCACCATGCGGCCCTACCCGCACGACATCGTGCACCTGCGGGTCCAGGGCAGCGACGCCGACAACGCCGGGCCGAGTTTGATCCCTGCGAGCATCGTGCGGGCCTGGAACCAGGCCTGGGCGTTCCCGCGCCTGCGCATGGCCACCAACCACGACTTCCTCGCCGCCGCCGAGGAGCGCCTCGGCGGCGCGCTCGACGAGTTCGAGGGCGACTGGACCGACTGGTGGGCCGACGGCCTCGGCTCGGGCGCCCGGCCCCTCGGCTACGCCAGGCGGGCCCAGCGCGACCTGCGCGCGGCTGAGACCCTGCACGCGCTCGCGGACGTCCGCCCTCCAGCCGAGAATGGCGACGGGGACGGGGAGATGGGCGTCTCGGTGGGCGCGGCGGTGGACGCCGCCTACGACAAGCTCGCCCTCTTCGACGAGCACTCCTGGGGGTCCGCCAACCCCTGGACCGACGGCGAGGAGGGGGTCGACTCCGGCGCGATCCAGTGGGCGCGCAAGGCGAGCTTCGCCCACGATGGCGCCGACGACGCCGCCGACCTGCTCCACGCGGGCGTGCGGCGCCTGGGCGCGACCTTCGCGCGGGTGGCCGGCGCGCTCGCCTCGATTGTGGTCTTCAACCCCTCCAGCGGGGAGGGCGCCCGCACCGACCTGGCCGAGGTGTGGGTGCCAGCCAGCGTGGTGGACTCCTCTGTGCCGTTGGCGCTGGTCGACGGCCGTGACGGCACGCCCGTGCCGCTGCTGGCCGGGCCGCCCGAGACGGTCCCGTTCCGACCGCGTGGGCGCCGTCTCCGCTTCATCGCAACAGATCTGCCGCCGCTCGGCTACGCCCGCCTCGACCTGGTCACCGGTCCGGTCGAGGCGCATTCCGAAGCCGAGCGGGCCGCGGTGTCCGCGGGCCTGGGCGCGGCGGGCCTGGGCGCGGCGGGCCTGGGCTCCGCGGGCGCCGCAGCAATCCCTGTCACGAACGGCGTGGTCGCGCTCGAGAATGAGTTCTACCGGGTCGGCTACGACCTCACCGAGGGCTATATCGCCTCGGTCTTCGACAAGGCGGCTGGCCGCGAGCTGGTCAACCAGGACGCGGTCGGTGGCCTCAACCAGTACGTCCGCGACCGCTACGCCACCGCGCCGCACTTCAACCATCTCTCCGGCCACGTGGTCGCCAACGACCTGACGCTGCTGGGCGGGCGCTTCACCGGCCACGGCGCCACCGTGGTGCGCGCCGAGCGGACGGCGGTGGGGGAGCGGCTGGAGGTGGAGCTGCACGGCGACGGCACCGACTGGATCCGCACCGTGGTCGAGCTGCCACGCGGCGTGCGCCGGGTGGACCTGACCAACCGCATCGCCAAGGTCGGCGGCGCCGCCAAGGAGAGCGTCTTCTTCGCCTTCCCGTTCGCTATGCAAAGCCCGCCCGCCGCCTGGGAGCTGGCCGGCGGGGTCGGCGGCAGCGAGGTCGCGCACGTGCCCGGGTCCGCCCACTACCTGCAGTACCTGCGGCACTGGGTCGCCTTCGAGGAGGCGGGGATGACGCTGGCCTGGGCGACCCTGGAGGCGCCGCTGGTGCAGTTCGGCAATATCCACTTGCCCTACGCACCCTTCCCACCCACCCTCGACCTGCCCCACCCCGAGCCGGCCACCATCTGGTCGTGGGCGATGAACAACATCTGGGACACCAATTTCCCGTCCGAGCAGCGCGGCGAGACCACCTTCCGCTATGCGCTCACCTCCGCTGCGGGCGAGGGCACCTCTGCCCGCCAGCTCGGCCCGGTCGCGGCGGCGGGCCTGGTCGAGCCGCTGGTCGCCGTCCTGATCGGCGGCCCAGCTCCGGCGGCGGGCGCTGGCGCCCTTGACCCATCGGGGGGCCCCGCGGCCACTGTGGGAACCTCTCGCGGTGGTCCTGGCCGCGGGACCGTGCCCCCCGAACCCCCCGCCGCCGCGCCCGCCGCCGGGAGTTTCGTCACCGTGAGCGACCCGCTGGTCCAGGTCACCTCACTGGGCCGCTCCCGCCGCGGCCACGCCCTGATGGTGCGTTTGCGCTCGCTGGCGCCAGAAGCGGTCGAGGCGACCCTGCGCTTCCCGCTGCTGCGGCCGTCGCGTGCCTTCGCCGGGACGCTCCTGGAGGAGGGCCTCGCCGAGCTGGCCGTGGACGCCGGGGACGGCGCCGTGCGGGTGCGGCTGCCCGCCTGCGGGACAGCGGCGGTGGCCGTGGACCTCTGAGTTCTGGAGTCGTGGCAAGCGTAGCCAGCAAGGAGTGCAGTCCATGAGGATCGTCGACATCCGGCCCACCACCGTGGCCGTGCCGCTCGAGGCGCCGCTGCGGCACTCGAACGGCGCCCACTGGGGCCGCTTCGTCCGCACCATCGTGGAGGTCGAGGCGGACAACGGCCTGGTCGGCCTCGGCGAGATGGGCGGCGGGGGAGAGAGCGCCGAGGCCGCCTTCCGCAACCTCAAGGACTACCTGGTCGGCCACGACCCCCTCCAGCTGGAGGCGCTCCGCTGGAAGATCGCCAACCCCACCGCGAGCCTCTACAACAACCGCGTGCAGCAGCTCGCCGCCATCGAGTTCGCCTGCATCGACCTGGTCGGCCAGCACCTCGGCGTCCCCGCGCACGACCTGCTCGGCGGCCGGCTCCGCGACGAGGTCCCCTTCGCCAGCTACCTCTTCTTCCGCTATCCCGACCCAGCCGACGGCAGCGGCGAGGTGCGCACCATCGACCAACTGGTCGAGCACGCCCGCAAGCTCAAGGCCGAGCACGGCTTCACCGTCCACAAGCTGAAGGGCGGGGTGTTCCCACCCGGCTACGAGCTGGCCTGCTACCGGGCGCTGGCCGAGGCGCTGCCCGGCGACCGCCTCCGCTACGACCCCAACGCCGTCCCCAGCGTCGAGGAGGCGATCCGCTTCGGCCAGGCCGTCGAGGACCTGGACAACGACTACCTGGAGGACCCCACCTGGGGACTCGCCGGCCTGCGCCGGGTACGCGAGCGGGTGCGGATCCCGCTGGCCACCAACACCGTGGTGGTCGACTTCGAGCAGCTCGCCGCCAACGTGCTGCAGCCCGCCGCCGACGTGGTCCTGCTGGACACCACCTTCTGGGGCGGCATGCGCGCCTGCGTCAAGGCGGCGGCGGTCTGCGAGACCTTCCAGCTCGGCATCGCCGTCCACTCCTCCGGCGAGCTGGGCGTGCAGCTCGCC
>DASWDC010000047.1:0-9312 GCA_036395655.1 Actinomycetota bacterium
TCTCCCGCCGGACAGCCTAACCGAATCGGCGCGCAGGGTTCAGTCGACGGTCAGGCTGCCGCGGGCCCCCCGATGAGTCAAGGCGCTCAGTGCCGAGGGCGTCGCGGATCGGGTCGTGGATCGCGCCTGGGTCGAGGCGGAGCCGCTCGGCGGTCATCGCGTGCAGTTCGGCGAGGTTCTTGACCAGCGCGGCGTGGGCCATCATCGCCTGGGCGGCCACGCCGGGCGCGACGGTGGCGTAGCCGGGCGTGAAGGCGAAGCCGCAGAACGGGCAGCGGAACCCCTCGCCGGGCTGGACGAGCTGGTCGAGCAGGACCTCGCGGCCGCAGTTGCCGCAGCGCCCCCCGAGACTCACCTGGCGGCCTCCAGCTCTCTGTCCTGGCCGGCCTGGTCGCGTCCCAGCAATTTGGTGGCGACCTGGGCCAGCGCGAACGGGTCGACTGGCCGGGTGACCAGCGCGTCAGCGCCTGACCAGCGGGCCAGCCACTCGTCCTGGAGGCGCTCCAGGACCACGATCACCGGGCAGGACAGCTCGGGCATTGCTTTGATGTCGCGGGTCAGGCCGAAGCCGCCGTAGGGAGTGACGCCGACCTCGACGACAACCAGGTCGGGACGGCGGGCCTCAGCGATCGCCAGCGCGTCGTTGCCGTTGGCGGCCTCCAGGAAGTGGACCTCCTCGCCGGTCGCCTCCAAGCGTTCCAGGGCGAGGAGGAGCCGCTCGCGGGCGTGCGGCGTGGCGGCGACCAGGAGGATATTTGTCACGATTGCTCCCGTTGTGCGGTTGAAAGCGCGTAGTCGGTCAGCGTGAACAGCAGCGACGGATACCAGGACCCATTCTGCTCCACCGCGACCGCGTACGGCTGGCGCTCACCGCTGCTGGCGCCGAGCTCGTTCGGCAGGCTCGTCAGCGGCGTGACCTCGCCGCCCGGGCCGCGGACCCGGCCGCCGGTGAGGTAGACCTTGGTGACGTCGCTGGCGACACGCTCGGTTCTGGTGGTGAGACCCTCGACGGTGATCGGCTCGGACGGTTGCCGCTTGAGCTGCCGCAGGGCGCCGGCGTAGGTGTGCAGCACCGCCCGCTCGTCAGGGGCGAGCCGCTCCAGCGCCTGGGTCGGGTCGGTGGCGAGCGTGCTGATCGCCGTGCGGACGGCACCCGCCGCGCTGGTGGCACCGGCGGCCGAGTTGTCAGCGGTGAGGGAGGCGTAGTCGACGGAGGCGCCGCCGTCGGCCAGGCGGCCCAGCTCGGCGCCGGTGGCGAGCAGGTCGACGTACCAGTGGCCGCCGCTGCGGATCGCGACCAGCCGCAGCGAGGTGAGCTTGCCGCCGCTCGCCTTGGCGAGCTGGTCCTTGGCCTGGCTGATGGGGACCTCGATGCGGGCGCCGTTGGGGCCCCGGATGCCGACGGTGCCGCTGACCGCTTCGAGGACGGCCACGTCGCGGCTGCCGTCGACGCGCTGGAAGCGGACGTCGCGGGTGGTCAGGTCGAGGGTCGACAGCGGGTTGCCGGTGGTGGTCGGCACGCCCTGCCCGGCGAGCAGCTGGTTGAGGCGGTCGTGGTAGGTGGTGACCAGCTGCCGCTCCTCGCCGCGGAGGTAGGTGGCCGCGCGGTTGAGGTCGTGGCGGTTGATAGCGTCGAGCAGGCCGCTCGCGGCCGCCTCCGGGGTGCTGGCGCCGCTGGCGTGGGCGCCGACCGCGCGGGCGGCGACCAGCCCGACCGAGCCGAACAGCAGCGCCACGCCCATCGTGGCGGCGAGCAGTGCCGGCCCGAAGCGGCGCCGCGGCGCCGGGGGCGGCACCGGGGCCCAGCCCTCACCAAGTGGATGGGTGACCGTGGCGGTCGGCGCCTCGGAAGCGGAGGTCGGGTCTGGGGCTGCGAGCTGCGCGCCGCAACCACCACAGAACCGGTCGTCGGCCGGAGCCGGGCGACCACAGTTCGGGCAGTTCACCTCGGCACCTCCAAGGGTGCGAAAGAGTTTTCGGTTCCCCCCAGTTCTACGGTACCCCCGGGCGGGGACTTCGGCTGGACCGATCAGTACTTCGGCTTGGCCGTCGGCCCGCGCCAGGGAACCCCCGTCGTGTGCTTCCAGCAGTTGGGCCCGGGGTTGTACTGGGACAGTGGCTCGCCGCACTGGGGGCAGGCGCGCCCACCGGGGAAGGTCCGCTGGACGGCTCTCCCCGCTCCCGGCTGCGTCCGAACACCCTGCACCGCACGTCCCTTGGAAGCCATGTGACCACATTCCTTCGCCCGCGAGGCGGCTCGCCCCCATCGGGCATGTCGTATCCATAGTTGGGCGCCAAGGCCCAGCCCCCCGTCAGGTCGGCTAAGTCTGCCATCTCCGGGCGCCGCGACGCAAAGCAGTCAACGTGTCAAACGCGCAGCTCACCGGGCGCGAATTGGAGCGGATGGAAGTGTCGGCGCCGGCGAGTGATACTGAGCGGCATGAGCATGGAGATGGACACCCCGCCGGCGAGCGCTCCACCGGTGGACGCCCCACGGGTGGTCGACTGCCTCGGGCTTGCCTGCCCGCTCCCGATCGTGCGCCTCGCCAAGGCGATCGCCGAGATCGAGGGCGGCGGCGTGCTGGATCTGCTCGCCGACGATCCGGGCGCCCGCGTGGACATCCCCGTCTGGTGCCGGCTCAAGGACCACACCTTCCTCGGCCGCGACGACCACCCCGGCGGGGGATGGGTCTTTCACATCCGACGCGTCCACTAACAGAGCCGAATCGGCCGCGGCGGCCAATCAACTCACCAGACTTTCATGTCTGGGAGGGTTTACTGCCACGCGTGGTGTTCGCCGGGATGGGAACACTTCAGACAGGCCCCCAGCCGCAGGACAGGTCCATGAACACGCGAAACACGCTAACATCCCAACGCCGATGCACAGACAACGCGCCACGATCCAGCGCAGCGCCCCGGGCCAGAGCAGGACGCCGGTGACGGTGACCCTCGACGCCGCGACCGGTCGCGACCAGCTCGCACGGCTGGTCGCACGGACCGCCCGGCGCTCCATCCGGATCAGCGGCCGTGGTCAGGGCTCGACGCTTCCCGGCCGCCTGGCCGAACGGGTCTCGCCTGGGGTGCTCGCCCGCGCCGCCAAGGGCCTGGACCCGCTGGTGCTCGTCTCCGGCACCAACGGCAAGACCACCACCACCGCGCTGCTGAGCGCCGCGCTGCGCGCCGCCGGCCACCGGGTGGTCACCAACGCCACCGGCTCCAACCTCCGCTCCGGCCTGACCTCGGCGCTGGTGTGCCACCGCGGCCCGGCCGACTGCGCCGTGCTGGAGGTCGACGAGGCCACCATGCCCCGGGTGGTCGGCGACCTGCGCCCCAACCTGCTGGTGCTGCTCAACCTGAGCCGCGACCAGCTCGACCGCTACCACGAGGTCCGCTCCGTCGGCGCGGCCTGGCGCACCGCCGCGACCCGACTGGGCAGCCACGCCCGCGTCGTCGCTGTCGACCACGACCCCCTGGTCTGCTACGCCGCCCAGGGCGCGCCCGAGGCGGTCATGGTCGGCGTCAGTGGGGCCCATCTCGGCCGCGACCACGCCGGCTGCCCCGCCTGCGGCGACCTGCTCGGCTCCAACCGCGGCAGGGCCGCCTGCCCCGGCTGCCAGTGGCAGCCGGGGCCGCGCCAGGTCGAGGCCTTCCGCCAGGGCTCCCTGGTACGCCTGCGCGGCCTCGGCGAGCAGGTCCACCTCTCGCTCCCGGTGGCCAGCCCCGGCTATGCCGCCAACGCCACCGCTGCCTGGGCCGCCGCCGTCACCCTCGGCGTGGACGCCACCGCCGCCGCCCGCGCCATCGCCGGCGTCAAGGTGGTCGAGGCCCGCTACGCCGAGGTCGGCTGGCGCGGGCGTACCGTGCGGCTGCTGCTCGCCAAGAACCCGGCCGGCTGGGACGAGGTCCTCGCCGCCGTCGCCGGCAGCGAACGCCCCGCGGTCGTCTCCCTTGAGGCCGGCATCCCCGACGGCCGCGACACGTCCTGGTTCTGGGACGTCGACATCCGCGCCCTGCGCAA
Source organism: Actinomycetota bacterium (assembly GCA_036395655.1). Classification (GTDB taxonomy): domain Bacteria; phylum Actinomycetota; class CALGFH01; order CALGFH01; family CALGFH01; genus DASWDC01. The sequence continues at coordinate 4,019 of DASWDC010000047.1, forward strand.
CCGCCCGGTGGTGGTCGCCAGCGGCAGCCGCGCCCGCGACGTGGCGCTGCGCCTGGGGGTCGCCGGGGTCAACTACGAGGTCGAACCGCGCCTGGACCGCGCCCTCGCCCTGGCCGGCGGCAAAGGGGGCGCCCTGGACCTGCTGGCGGACTACACCTCATTCCAGGCTGCCCGCCGCCTGGTCGGAGGCTGAGAATCGAGGACCGAAGCTGATGCCCCCTGGAAAGCCCGGCACCGCGCCGATCCGCATCGGGATCGTCTTCCCGCAGCTGCTCGGCACCTACGGGGACCGAGGCAACGCCGAGGTGCTCGCCTGGCGACTGAACGCCCGCGGCTACCCCGCCGAGGTGGTGGACCTGCTGGCACCCGACCCGATCGCTCCAGGCCTGGACGCCTACATCCTCGGCGGCGGGGAGGACCTGCTGCAGGCTTCGGCGGTCAAGCTGCTGCTCGGCCCGGAAGGCCGCGGGCTGCGCGCCGCGCTCGCCGGTGGCGCCCCGGCGCTGGCGGTCTGCGGCAGCCTCCAGCTGCTCGGGCGGGCCTACCTCGACGGCGCCGGCCGCAAGGTCCCCGGCCTCCAGCTGCTCGACCTGGAGACCACCGCCAGCGGCACCCGCTGCGTCGGCGAGATGGTGGCCCGCATGGCCGACGGCACCCTGCTGACCGGCTTCGAGAACCACGGCGGCCGCACCCGCCTGGGCGCGGGGCTGCAGCCGCTCGGTACCGTCCTGCGCGGCCACGGCAACAACGGCGAGGACCACACCGAAGGCGTCCGCCAGGGCAACCTGATCGCGACCTACCTCCACGGGCCGATCCTGGCCCGCAACCCGGCCCTCGCGGACATGATCGCCGTCACCATCCTGCGGCGCCGCGGAATCGACGCCCCGCTGCCGCTGCCGCCGATCGACGACGACCCGGGCGAGGCCCTCCACAACGAGCGGCTGGAGGCGGCCGGGTTCGGTCAGCGGCGCAGCGGTAGACTCCGGCTCCACGCCCGCCCGGCGCCCTCTGGCCGGGACCGGGCGGCCGCCACGGAACCGCACGCTGGGAGCTGACCGCCCACATGCCGACCCCGTCCCCCCGGACCCGGCCCCGCCCGCACCACGGCCACGTCCACCGCCCTGGCCGCCACGCCCTCGCCCCGATGCTGGTCCTGGCCCTCGCCGCCGCGGGCTGCGGCCACGGCCGCGCCCGTAATCAGGCGCAGGCGGTCCCGGCGACCAGTTCGACCACCACCACGACCAGCGCTGCCACGACCACCACCAAGGCGGCGACCAAGACCAGCGGCCATGCCGCCACCAAGCCGAAGCCCCAGGCCGCCGGCCCCGCCCGCGTCATCGTGGTGGTTGAGGAGAACCACTCCTACAGCCAGATCATCGGCAACCCGTCGGCGCCGTTCATCAACCAGCTCGCCGGCCACGGCACGCTGCTGACCGGTTATTTCGCCGTCTCGCACCCGTCGCTGCCGAACTACCTGGCGATGACCTCCGGCGACACGCAGGGCATCACCAGCGACTGCCCGACCTGCACCGTGCCCGCCGACAACCTCGGCGCCCAGCTCAACCACGCCGGGATCAGGTGGAAGGCGTACGCGCAGAGCCTGCCGGGGCCCTGCTCCAACACGCCCAACGCCGGCGACTACGCCCGCAAGCACGAGCCGTTCATGTACTACGACACCGTCCGCAACGACGGCAGCTGTGGCGCCAGGGTCGTCCCGACCAGCCAGCTCGACGCCGATGTGGCCGCCGGCACCCTGCCGAGCTTCGCCTTCGTGACCCCGGACATCCTCCACGACATGCACGGCAACGGCGGCCAGTCCGACGCGCAGCGGGTCGCCGCCGGCGACGCCTGGCTGCGGGACCTCTCTACCCGCCTGGTCGCCTCCCCCGCCTGGCGCCAGGACACCCGCCTGGTGGTCACCTTCGACGAGGGCGAGGGAGCCGAGGGCGCCGCGGGCTGCTGCGGCGGCGTCGCCAACGGCGGCCACGTCCTCACCATCGTCACCGGCCCGCGGGTCCCCAGCGGCCAGGACAGCCGCCCCTACAGCCACTACGCCCTGCTGCGCTCCATCGAGGCCCGTTTCGGCCTCCCCTACCTGCGCCACGCGGGCGACCCGGCCAGCACGACCATCCCGGCGATCGCCGGATGACCTTCCGCCGGATGACCATCTGGAGGGCGAGCGGCGCGCCCTGCTTCAGAGCTTCGCGCTGATCCCCGTGAGCTGCTCGGAGACCTCCGCCAGCCGCTGGCGCGCTGCCGGGTCGTAGGCCTGCTGGTTCGCGCGCGCCTCCCGCTGGCCGTCGAAGAAACGTCCGCTGACGCCGTCCAGCGCCGGGCCTGTGGCCAGCCGCAGGGTCGCCTCAACGCCCTCGGCGACCTCGCTGATCGGTGAGGCGACGATCTTGGTCGCCATGAAGGTGGCCGGGTGCAACGCGTTGACCGTGACGCCGCTGCCGTCGAGCTGCTCGGCGAGGGTGATGGTGTCGAGGATCTGCGCGAGCTTGCTCTGGCAGTAGGCGCGGTACCCGCTGTAGGCGCGGGTGAGCTGCACGTCGTCGAAGTCGATCGGCGCCTGGCCGATCGAGCTGACGTTGACGATCCGCGCCGGCCTGGGGGGTTCGGGGGGCACGGTCCCGCGGCCGGAAGAAGCACGAGCCGATTCCATGGCGGCCGCGGGGCCCCCCGATGGATCAACTGAGTCCTGCAGCAGCGGCAGCAGCTGCCGGGTGAGCACATAGCCGGCGAGGTAGTTGACGGCGAAACGCAGCTCGATCCCGTCGCGGCTCTCCAGGCGCTGTTCGCCGCCAGGAACGTTCGAGCCGATCCCGGCGTTGCTGACCAGCACGTCCAGGCGCGGCTCGGCCTTGGCGACCTGCGCGGCGAGGCCGGCGACCTCCTCCAGCGAGGCCAGGTCGGCGAGGTAGCCGCGCACTCGCCCGTCCCCGCCGCTGGCCGCCTCGAGCTCCGCGACCGTCTCGTCGAGCCGTTCACGGCTACGTCCGTGCGCCAGCACGGTCGCGCCCCGGCGGGCCAGCTCGGCGGCGAGCGCGCGGCCAAGGCCGTCGGTCGCTCCGGTCACGAGGATCGTCTGCTGTGAAAGATCAGGCATAGGATCACGCTCCTCTCAACGCGGTCGCCAACGCAGAAGCGCCCCGCCGGTGGCTCCGGCGGGGCACGGAAGGCTGCGAGTGACGTCAGTGGAACGATTCGCCGCAGGCGCAGCTTCCCTGGGCGTTGGGGTTCTCGATGGTGAACCCGGACTTCTCCAGCGTGTCGAGGTAGTCGATGGAGGCGCCGCTCAGGTACGGGGCGCTCATGCGGTCGGTGACGACCTGGACGCCGTTGGACGCGCCACGGACGTCGCCGTCGAGGGAACGGTCGTCGAAGAACAGGGCGTAGCGAAGGCCCGAGCAGCCACCCGGCTCCACGGCGATCCGCAGGGCGAGTTCGGCCTGGCCTTCGCGGGCGAGCAGGTCGCGCACCTTGGTCGCGGCGGCCTCCGTCAGGCTCACGACCGCCGGCGTGGCGGTCTGGATGGCCTCGGACATCCGTGCTCCTTTCACATCCAGCTCGTTCCGTCTCCAGCTGTCACTACGTCGTGCCGGGGAGATGGTTGCTCGTGCAAAGCTCGTACCCAGCATGATAGCGCCCACCCCGCGAGACGACCCATGGGTCAAACGGCCCGTTCGTCGCGGGACTCTTGAAGGGTGACGTCGGCGACCGCGCCGCCGGTGGCGCGGAGCAGGTCGTCCGGGGTGATCGGGAAGACGTGCCGGGGCGTGCCAGCGGCGGCCCACAGGGTGCCCAGGGTGGTCAGGTGCGGATCCACCAGGATGGTGAGCTGCCGGGGATGGCCGAACGGCGGGGTGCCGCCGATGGCGTAGCCGGTGGCGGCGCGGACCTCCTCGGCGTCGGCCTTGCGGACGTCCACGGTTCCGGTCCGCTTGGCGACCTTGACCACGTCCACCCGGTTCGCGCCGCTGGTGAGCACCAGGACGGGGTCTTTGTCGGCGACGAAGACAAGGGATTTGACGATCTGCTCGACGCCGCAGCCGATCGCGCGGGCGGCGTCGGCGGCGGTGCGGGTCCCTTCCGGGTATTCACGGATGTCCAGGTCGAGGCCGAGCTGGCGGGCGGCGTCGGCGACCGCCCGCGGCTGCTTGGCGAGCCCCTCGGTCATGGTTGCTCCCCTGATGGCTGCGTTGATGGTGTGGCCCACCTCACGGTAGCGAAGCCCAGGCGCGGCCGACCCGTTCGGCGAGCTGTTCGAGCAGCGGGGCGGCCTCGGCGATGCAGCGCTGGACGTCCGGTTCGATCTCGGTGAGGGCGTGGGCTTCCTCGATGCCGGCGGCGCGCAGCTCCCGCTCGGCGACCTCGACCACGCCGGCGAGGGCGACCACGGGGACGCCCTGGGCGGTGGCGGCGCGGGCGACGCCGTGGGGGGCCTTGCCGCGGAGGCTCTGGTCGTCGAGCTTGCCCTCGCCGGTGATCACCAGGTCGGCGCCGGCGAGGGCCTGGTGGAAGCCGATCAGGTCGAGGACCAGGTCGATGCCGGGTTCCAGCCGTCCGCCGAGGAAGGCGATCGCGCCCGCGCCCAGCCCCCCGGCCGCGCCCGCGCCGGGGGTCGCCGCCAGGTCGAGGCCGAGGTCGGCGTTGAGGACCTGGGCGTAGCGACGCAGGGCGGAGTCGAGCAGCAGCACGTCGTCGGGGGTGGCGCCCTTCTGGGGACCGTAGACGGCGGCGGCGCCCTCGGGGCCGACGAGGGGGTTGTCGACGTCGCTGGCGACGGTGACGTCGAGGTCGCGCAGGCGCGGATCGAGGCCGCTCAGGTCGACGTGGGCGAGGCGCAGCAGGGCGGCGCCGCCGGGTGGGAGCGGGGCGCCGTGCCGGTCGAGGAAGCGGGCGCCGAGCGCGCTGGCCATGCCGGCGCCGCCGTCGGTGGTGGCGCTCCCGCCGATGCCGAGGACGAGCTGGCGGGCGCCGCGGTCGAGGGCGGCGCCGAGCAGCTCGCCGGTGCCGTAGGTGGTGGCGTCGCGGGGGACGCGCCGCCCGCCGGGCAGGCGCTTGAGGCCGGAGGCTTCGGCCATCTCGACGAAGGCGCGTTCGCCGTCGGCGGCGAAGGCGGCGTCGACCGGCTCGCCGGTCGGGCCGGTCACCCGGGCGCCGACGCGCTGGAACCCGGCGGCGAGGATCGCGTCGAGGGTACCCGCGCCGCCGTCGCCGACCGGGAGCCGCACGCTCTCGGCGTCCGGCCGGGCGCGGCGCAGGCCGGCCTCGATAGCCCTGGCCGCCTG
>DASWDC010000048.1:0-12906 GCA_036395655.1 Actinomycetota bacterium
GTGGCCTGGGTGGCCTGGGTGGCCTGGGTGGCCTGGGTGGCGAGCCACTCCTCGAAGGTGGTCGGCGCGATCCGCGCGCCGGGCCCTGGGAGCAGCACCTCGCCGGCCGTCGCGACCCCGAACCGCCCGCGCCAGGTCGGGACCAGCCGCAGTGACTCCCCCCGCGCCGCCAACGTCCGGCGGGCCATGTCCACCAGGTCCTGAGTCTCGGGGCCGGCCAGCTCACTGATCCCGTTGCGGGGCTCCCCCAGGGCCGCCTCGACCAGGACCTCGGCGACGTCGGCCACCGCGACCGGCTGGACCAGCAGCGGCGGCAGCGCCGCCGACTGCCCGTTGCGGGTCCACCCGACCATCATCGCGGCGAAGTCGAAGAACTGTGTTGCCCGCACCACCGTCGCCGGGACAGGAGCGGAGAGGGCGAGCCGCTCCTGCTCCCGCTTGCCGGCGTAGTGCGCGATGCCTTCCACCCGGTCCACGCCGACGATCGACAACACCACGTGATGGCCGACGCCCGCGTCGTGCTCGGCGGCCAGCAGGTGCGCGGTGGTGGCGGCGAAGAACGCGCGTGCCTGGTCGCTGTCGGCGGCCGGGGTGTTGGTGGCGTCGATCACCGCGTCGGCGCCGTCCAGGGCGGCAGCCAACCCCTCCCCGGTCGTCAGGTCGACCCCGGTGGAGCGGGCGAGCACCACCGCCGCATGCCCCGATCGCCGCAGCGCCGCGACGGTCTCGCGGCCGACCAGTCCGGTCCCGCCGGCAACCCCGATCTTCATGACCACTCCTTTCAGCCGCCGCTCCATGACAGGGTGACCAGGCGGCGGGGCACGTCGCCAAGGAACGGGAGGCTCTGGCCGGCGGCGCGGGCCTCCTCCAACGCGTCGGCGACCTCGGCCTCACGGCCGGGAGGGAGGCACAGCCGGCGGCGGGTGAAGGCGATCACCTCGTCCCAGTTCGCCTGGTCGCTGCCGCCGGTGCCCTCCCAGTCGGTGCGGCTGACCTCCAGGCCGAGCTGGCGGAGGGCCGCCTCGGCGTCATCGGCGCTGGGCCCCTCGGGCCGCTCCAGGCCGTGGAAGCGGCGCCACAGCGGGCCGAGGCCGACCTGCGGGTGGCGGTCGCTGATCTCGGCCACCACCCGGTGGCGGGCGTGGCTGGTCAGTGCGGCCACGAACGGCTCCAGGTCAGCGACGTTGTAGAGCACGTGGTGGCAGACGACCACGTCGGCGGGCCCGACCTCGCCGGCCACGTCGGGCCAGCGCCCCTGGACGGCGCCGGCCTCGACCTTGGCGGCGTCGGCCTCCTCGCGAAACGCCGCCAGCATCGCGGCTGACTCGTCGACCGCGACGATCCGCCCAGCGCTTCCGGCGAGCGGCAGGCTGGCCGCCCCGGCACCGGCACCGACGTCCAGGACGGTCCCGCCAGAGGGCAGGTGGCGCAGCGCCTCCTGGTTGGAGGGCGTGGGCGCCTGCGACCTGGCAAGTCCTGCCCGCTCCTGGAACAGCCCGACCGGAAACCCCCAGGGTGACTCGGTCGCGTGGGCGAGGATCTCGTCGGGGATCGCCCAGGCCGCCAGCTCGGCCCGCCAGCGTTCCAGCGGCTCGCCCCGCTTCGCCGTCATGCCCATTCCGCCTCACCTCGCCACAGTTGCCCGCTTCGCTCCTGTCCCGTCTTGATCAGGCAGCCTAGCGGCGACCCGCCGTTTGCCCCTTGCCTCTTCGACGGGATCCTCCGAAATAAGGAGTGATCGAGAAACGCAGGGCGGCTATGATCGAAGACGAATCTTCCGGGGGGTCCGGTCCATGTCGTTTGTTCATGCGCGGCGGTGGTCGATCCTGACGGCTGCCGTGGCCGTCGGGGCGATCTCGGGGAGCGCGCTCGCGCTCATCACCTCCCCCCCGTCGCAGCGGGCCGTTGCCAGCGGGATGGTGGTGACCACCACAACGCGGGCACCACGGTCACAGGTGTCGCCGGCGACGGCGTCGCTGCCCACCCCCAGCACGGCACCGCGGGTGCGCCAGCGGGTCGCCCCGCCGGTGAGGATGGTGCTGCCCACCACCACCACGGTACGGCCGACGACCAGCAGTTCCAGCTCGTCGACCAGCTCAAGCTCCTCGAGCGGCGCCAGCAGCTCCAGCAGCAGCTCGACCAGCAGCAGCTCGACCAGCGGCAGCTCGACCAGCAGCACCTCGAGCACGGTCCCGCGGACAACCAGGCCGGCGAGCGGGCAACCGCTCACCCAGGCGATGAGCCCGATCCGCGGCCCTGGGGGGCCGAAGGCTCGGGCCGCGGTGGCGACTCGGCGAACAGCCCAACCTCGCTGACCTGGACCGGCCCGCCGCGCAGGCGTGCTTCGGCGGCGAGCGCCGGGGCGATGAAGCGCCACCGGGGCGAGAGCAGGGGGCGATCCAGCCGCATGAGCCCGCAGATCATCCGCAGCGCCAGCTCGTGCCGCCAGCGGTGGCGAACCTCGTAGAGGTCGCGCAGCTCGGGCGGGAGGGTGTGGAAGGCGAGGAAGCTGACCAGGCGCCACAACCGGCGCCGGGGCACCTGCCGGGGCGGGCTGCGGATCAGCGCGGCGACCTGGGCGGCGCTGTCGGTGCGGCGCAGGATCCCGCTGGCGATCACCTGCTGAAGATAGGCGTCCAGCGCCGCGACGGTCGGCGGGATGCCCTCCGGCGGCAGGCCCAGCGGCGCCACGCCGACCATCTGCTCCTCGTGGAAGCGCTGACGGCCGGCGTCGTCGAGCCGGCCGAGGGTGCGCCGCTCCAGCTCCAGGAACGAGGCGACCAGGCAGGCGTGCACCCACAGCAGCAGCGCCGGGTCGCGGGCGTCATAGGGCAGCCGAGTCACCGGGTCGATCCCCTTGATCCCCCGGTGGACGTCGTCGATCCGCCTGGAGGCGGCCTGGGCCTCAGCGGTGGTGCCGAAGACGACCGTGAAGGTCAGCCGCAGGGTGCGTTCCAGGCGTCTCCAGGGATCGTGCTCGTACATGCCGGTCTGGCGGGCGCCGGCGACCACCAGCGGGTGGGCGGCGTGCATCAGCAACGCCCTGACCCCGCCGACCATCACCGAGCTTTCACGCAGGACCCGCCAGGAGGCGCTGTTCGGCCCGAACAACCCGGAATCGGCCGCTCCACCCCGCTCCGCCGCCGCGGGTTTCTGCTCCTTCATCTCTTTAAGGTACCGGTTGTGCGGCTAAAGGCTCCGCCAGTTTGCGCTTGAGCTGGCCAAACGAAAGAATTTCGCTTGCACCTGTCGTTGAGGGGACCTCAAGCACTTGGGGATGATGAACACGAACAGCATTCGGTCGTTTGTCGCCGACGAGGAGCTGGCTGCGGTGCGCCGCGGCCATGAGCGTGGCCTGGTCACCGACGAGGAGCTCACCCAGCGCCTTGGCGAGGTGGAGCGGATCCTGTGGATCGGCTCGCCTCGGTCGCCCTATCGACAAAGCGATTTGTCGGTCGCGCGGTAAGCGCGAGCGGGCGGTAGCGCAGAATCGGGCTCAGGCGCCCGCGCCAGTGTCAGGGATGGCGAGGCGGCGGGCGCCGAGTTCGCGGGAGACGCCACGGGCGGCTTCCTTGACCGCGGCGACGGCGCTGGCGGCGGGTCCGTCGGCCAGCAGATGCTCGACCGGGCCGGCCAGCCCGATGGCGCCGACGACCACCCCGCGGTTGTCGAACAGCGGCGCGGCGATCCCCGCCTCCCCAACAATCGCCTCTTGGTCCTCGGTGGCGAACCCGTCGTGGGTGACCCTGGCGAGCTGCTGCTCCAGCTCGGCGGGGTCGGTGACGGTCCGGCCGGTGAGGCGTGGCAGCGGCCCGCCGAGCAGCCGGCTGCGGTGCTCCGGGTCGAGATGGGCGGCCATCGCCTTGCCCAGCGCGGAGGCGTGCCACGGGATCGAGGCGCCGACCTCGAGGATCTGCACGGAGTTGTCCGGCCGGAACACGTGGTGGACGATCAGCACCATGTCGTTGTAGAGCACCCCGACGTGGACGGCCTCGCGGGCACGCCCGGCCAGGGACTCGGCCCACAGCAGCGATCGGGCGCGCAGCTCGTGGTTGTCGAGGAAGGCGTTGCCGAGCTGCAGCAGCGCCGGGCCGAGCCGGTACTTGCCGGTCTCCAGGTCCTGCTCGACGAACTGGTGGGCCTCCAGGGTCCGCAGCAGCCCGTACACGGTGGCCTTGGGGAGGTTGAGGCGCTCCCCCAGCTCGGTCACGCCGAGCCGGGCCGACTCGGAGCCGAGGGCTTTGAGGATGCGGGCGGCACGCCCGACCGACTGGATCAACATGGTCTCACTCGTGGTCGCACTCGTAGTCTCACTTCAACCTTTGGCGTTCGCTTTACGGTTACCTCCGCTACCTCCACCTTTTACCTCATTCTCAGGCCTTGCGCAGCCGCTGTGGGCGCGCGCGCTGGGCGAGGACGGCTTCTTCGAGCGCGGCGAACATCAGCGCAGTCGAGGTGGCGCCGGGGTCCTGATGGCCGACGCTGCGGGGGCCCAGGTAGGAGGCGCGCCCTTTGCGGGCTTGCATGGGGATGGTGGCGCGCATCCCCTCCACGGCGGCGGCGTGGGCCTGGCGGGCTGCCGCCTCCAGGCCGCCGTGCGCCCCGCTCCCGCCGTAGCCGGGGCTGTGGCCGCCGGGGCTGTGGCCGCCGCGGAGTGCGTCCTCGAAGGCGGTCAGGCCCGGGGCGAGCGCGTCGACCATGGTCTTGTCGCCCTCGGCGGCCGCGCCGACCCGCTGGACGCCGGCCAGCGCCGCCCGCAGGGCCTCCAGCAGCCGCCGCGGCCCGAACGCGTCGGCGTCGCCGATGGCGGCGTCGAGCTGGGTCAGGTAGTGCCGCTCCACCTCGATCCGCTCGGCGACAGCCTCAAGCCAGGTCCGGACGCAGGCGGCATCCACCAGCCGGGCACCTCCGATGGTTGCGGGTGCGGCCATCCTACTGCGTATTCCGGCGGTGATGCCGATCTCGCCCATCCGTATAGGTTCTGCTGCTTCGCAGACGCGGACTATTCGGAGGCGGCCTTCCGCATGGTCGCCGCGTCGTGGGCGGCCTCGGCGACCTCGTCGAGGGTGGAGCCGGTGCTGGCCTGGATGGCGGCGACCACCGCGCCCTCGACCAGGGGCCCGTCGGCGATGCGGACACGGTCGCGGCGCTCGCTGTCGATCAGCTCGTCGATGGCGAGCTGGGCCGACAGCACCGCCGAGCCGAGGTCGACCAGCACCAGCACGCCCTCGCCGTCGTCGGCGGCGCTGATCGCGTCGGCGATCAGCGTGGCGTCGGTGCCGATGCCGCCGTCGTCGGTGCCGCCGGCCGCCCGGATGCGGACCTCGCCCGCCATCTGGGCGGCCAGCTCGACCACGCCCTCGGCGATCTTGGCCGAGTGCGACACCACCACGAGGCCGACCATCTCGTGCCCTCGCCCGCGCAGCCTCGGCCCCGGCCTAGACGCCCCAGCGCAATGCCGGGGTGTGGACCGGGGCGTCCCACAGGCGGGTCAGCTCGTCGTCGAGGCGCAGGATCGTCACCGAGGCGCCCTGCATCTCCAGCGAGGTGATGTAGGGGCCGACCAGGCTGCGGCTGATCTGTACCCCGCCGGCGTCGAGCAGCTTGGCGACGTGGCGGTAGACGACGTACAGCTCGGCCAGGGGCGTGCCGCCCATCGAGTTGACGAACAGCAGCACCAGGTCACCCGAGGTGAGCCCGAGGTCCTCGATCACCGGCCCGGCGATCCGGTCGGTGAGCGCGTCGGCGGATTCCAGCTTGATGCGCTCGCGGCCGGGCTCGCCGTGGATGCCGATGCCGATCTCGACCTCGTCGTCGGGCAGGTCGAAGGTGGGACTGCCGGCCGCCGGGACGGTGCAGGAGGTGAGCGCCAGCCCCATGGAGCGGACTCCCGCGATCACCTGGCGAGCCACGTCGGTCACGCTGGCGAGGTCGGCGCCCTCCTCGGCCTTGGACCCGGCGAGCTTTTCCAGCAGGACCGTCCCGCCGACGCCGCGGCGGCCCTGGGTGTAGAGCGAGTCCTTGACCGCGACGTCGTCGTCGATCACCACGCTCTCCACCTCGACGCCGTTGTCGCGGGCGAGGTCGGCGGCCATCTCGAAGTTCATCACGTCGCCGGAGTAGTTCTTGACGATGTGCAGCACCCCGGCGCCGCCGTCGACCCTGGTGGTCGCCCACTCCATCTGGTCGGGGGTCGGCGAGGTGAACACCGCCCCCGGGCAGGCGGCGTCGAGCATGCCCCGGCCGACGAAGCCGCCGTGGAGCGGTTCGTGGCCGGAGCCGCCGCCGCTGACCAGTCCGACCTTGCCCTGCCGTGGGGCGTCGACCCGGTAGACCACCGCCGGGTCGTAGTTCACGGCGACGAGGTCGGCGTGAGCACGAGCCAGCCCCTCCAGTGACTCGGGCACGAAGTCGTCGATGCCGTTGATCAGCTTCTTCATCGCTGCCTCCTGACGGGCGACGGTGGACCGTCCGCGGTCGGATGCTGGTCAGGTCGTGTGCTGGTCAGGTCCTGGTCAGGTCCTGGTCAGGTCCTGGTCAGGGCGTTTCGGGGACGCGGCCGGGCTCGGGTTCGGCGACCGGGAGGAACCGCCCGATGAACCCGTCGTAGACGTAGGCGCCCACCAACCCGCCGATGAACGGGCCCAGGATCGGCACCCAGGCGTAGAAGTTCCCGTTCTGGTCGTCCATCGCATGGGTCCAGCCGGTGAACAGGCTCGCCAGCCTCGGCCCGAAGTCACGGGCCGGGTTGATGGCATAGCCGGCATCGGCGCCAAGGGCCATGCCGATGCCCACCACCAGCAGGCCGATGATGAACGGGGCGAGGTTGACGCCCGGCGAGAGGTTGCGGGTGTCGGTGATCGCGAAGATCACCAGCACCAGGATGGCCGTGCCGATGATCTGGTCGCGCAGCGCGCCGAGCTGGCTGACCGGCAGGACGTTGTTGCCGGGCAGGGTGGAGAACACGCTCTGGGACTTGACGCCCTTCGCCGGGTCGAACTTGTCGAAGGCCTCCCAGTAGTTCCAGCGGATGATCAGCGCCGCGACAAACGCGCCGGCCGTCTGGGCCAGCCAGTACGGCAGCACCTTGCCCCACGCGAACCCGCGGCGGGCCGCCAGGGCGAGGGTGACGGCGGGGTTGATGTGGGCGCCCGAGATGCCGCCCGCGACGTAGACGCCCATGGTGACGCCGATCCCCCACGCCCAGTGGATCGACTGGGCGCCGGCGGTGAAGGGAGTGAGGACGGTCTGGGCGACGACGCCGACGCCGAAGATGATCAGGGTGAAGGTGCCGAGGAACTCGGCGGACAGCTCACCCAGGAGGGTGTTGCGTCTCAACGGTGCCTCCTTGCAGCCGACTCGGCGCTGGACAGCAATCCGATGCTCGTTCGACGATGCTGAACAGCGTTAGATAATTACGAAGCCGCAGGCTTGCCTTGTCAAGGCTCCACTGTCTTGATCGGCCGATCGGCTCGGATGCGTAAGCCCGGGCGGCCCGGGGTAGGAGGCTGGTGATTGCAGCCGGTTGCATTGGTCCCGGAACGCGGCGAGGATACGCCCCCAGGCGATTCGTTCCGTTTGCACATACAGGTTGCTGCCCGCGACAGCGCTCGCGCGACAACTCGGGGCAGCGGCAAGGAGGCAGGCGATGCGCGTCTTCTCGTTCCGCCCGGCGATCACCCTCCGCGGCCGCGGCTTCAACGGGCTGCGGGGCTGGGCCGGCAAGCCGTTCCACCCGCCGCTCACCGACATCCCGGTCACGGCCTACCTGTTCGGCGCCGCCTTCGATCTGGTCTCGTTGCTCGGCCGCAGCCGGTCATGGGCGGTGGACTTCCACCGTGCCGCCACCTACGTCTTCATCGGCGGGCTGGCGGTCTCGCTGCTGACCGCGCTGACCGGGTTCTTCGACTGGCTGCGCTCGACCCCGAAGGGCACCCAGGCGCGGCGCACGGTCAACACCCACGCCTGGATCATGATCACCGTCACGGTCCTGGTGATCGCCGACGTCGCGGTGCGGCTCGCCAGCGAGTCCGGCGCCGTCCACACCGGCGTGGGCGTGCTGGTGCTGTCGCTGCTGGCCGCCGCCCTGGTGTCGCTGGGCGCGACCTACGGCGGCACGCTCGTCTACGACTACGGCTTCAACGTCGAGACCGCCGGGGACCACCCGGTCTGGCACGTCAGCGAGACGGACGTGTTCCCGGGCGCGCCCCACTGACGTCGAGGGCCTGGGTGTCGAGCCAGGCGGTCACCGCCGCCGCGAACCGTTCCGGGTCCTCCAGATGGGGCACGTGCCCGAGGCCATCGAGGATCTGGAGGGTCCAGGAGGGCCGGGCGCGCGCGATCGCCTGGATCGAACCCAAGGGCACCAGCCGGTCGCCGTCGCCCTGCAGCAGCAGGGTCGGCGCCGCCACCGACTGGACGACCCGCAGGTAGGGGCCTGGCCGGGCGAGGGTCAGCAGCAGCGAGCGGGCCGCCGCCAGGAAGGCCGCGTCGTTGCCTTTGAGCGTGTTGCGTTCCTGGGTGAGCGCGCACATGGCGGCGACCACCTCGGGGGCGACCCGCGCCGAGTCCACGCAGCAGACCCGCAGGACGTCAGCGACCAGCCGCTCGGCACCGAGCCGGGTGCGGCGGTGCGCCAGGAAGCGCTCGCCAACGCCGGGGATCGCGAAGACGGTGAAGCCGAGGCGCACCTCGCGGTCCAGCCGGACTCCACGCGGCCGCGGCACGGCCGGGTCGACCAGCACCAGCCCGGCGACCCGCTCGGGACGCTCGGCGGCCTCCAGCAGGCTGATCAGCCCGCCCATGGAGTTGGCGACCAGCACCGCCGGCCTGCCGGCGACCTCGTCGACGAAGCGGCCGAGCAGCCGCTGGTTGGCGCGGATGCGCGGCTGCCGCCCGGCCAGCGGGGTGCGCCCGAAGCCGATCAGGTCGGGCGCGAGCACCCGCGAGTGCCGCGCCAGCAGCGGCGCCGCCGCCATCCAGTTGAGGTGGGATCCGCCGAGGCCGTGGACCAGCACCAGCGGCGGGCCAGCGCCGGCGTCGCCGCCGCCGCCGAAGTCGGCGTAGTGGACAGGCCCATCGAGGTCGACGAACCGGGACTGCATAGCCTGGCTCCTGAACCACGGGTGCGCGTTCGCTTGCTCGTCTTCCACCGTGGCCCAAAGTTACCGGACCGTCAAGTTGTTCCTTGGGACGGTTCGCTGAGCGGTTCGCGGAACGCGCTCAGAACGGCGTGGGCAGGTGCACGTTCGGGTTGGGGATGTGCAGGTTGAGCTGCAGGACGCCCCAGACGAAGGCGAAGCCGACCGCCATGGCGAACGCGGCCATGGCCGCCTTGTGGCGGCGGCCCACCCGGGCCAGGGTGCCGGTCAGCACGATCCCCGACGCCAGCAGCAGGTAGCCGCCGACATCCCCGAGGCTCGGCAGGCCATTGTGGCCGATCAGGCCGTAGAGCGCGGCGATGCCGAACAGGAACCCGGTGAAGGCGCGGCGCCGGCCGAGCAGGGCCGCACCGGCCAGGGTCAGCAGCATGGCGCTGGTGACCCTGATCGAGGAGACCGGGTCGTCGCTGGCCAGCGCCTCAGCCTCGAGCGCGGCGAACGCGGCCACCAGTGCCAGGTCCCGCAACAGCCCCCCGGGGAGCAGGTCGGCCAGAACCCTGATCCTGCCGTCGGAGCGCGGGGGATCGCGCCGCTCCCCTGTCCCAGCCCGGTCCCGATCCTGGGCGCGCCCTTCGGGTACCTGGGCTGGCCGGGAGGGGGAGGGTGCGGCAGGCCCCGGCGCCTGCGGTAACACCGGCGTCCGGGTGTGCGGGACGGGCTGCGGCCGAGGTTGCTGCGGCGGCACGAACGGCGGCGGCGCGGGCCGTGGCCGGGGTGGGACGCTCGGCGCGACCGGCTGGGAGACGACCCGCGGCCGGGGCTGCTGGCCGCCTGCCGGTGTCGGTCGTTGCCCCCGTTCCCGTTCCCGCGCGCTCTCCCGCGGGGGAGCGGGCGCCGCCGCGCCGCTGACGGCGGGCTGCACCGAAGGCTGCACCGAAGGCTGCACCCAGGTGCGCTGCACCACGTCGGTGGCGGCGGCGACCGGGTCGGCTGGGGCGCCACCGACCAGGCGCTCCAGCAGCGCCTTCGGGCTGGGACGCTGGCGCGGGTCCTTGCGCAGCGCCGGGCGGACGGCTTCCAGCAGGGGGCCGTGCAGGCCGCGCAGGTCCGGGTCGTCGTGGAGGATCCGCTGGCTGACCGCCTCCGCCGAGCCGGTGCCATAGGGCGGCTCGCCGCCGGCGGCATAGGCCACCAGCCCGCCCCAGGCGAACACGTCGCTGGCCGGGGAGGCGGTCTCGCCGCGGAGCTGCTCAGGGGACAGCCAGTTGAGCGAGCCGACCAGCATGCCGGTCTGGGTGAGGGCGGTCTGGCCAGCCTGGCGGGCGATCCCGAAGTCGATCACCTTGGGGCCGGTCGGCGACAGCAGCACGTTGCTTGGCTTGAGATCGCGGTGAATCACCCCGGCCGCGTGGATTGCCTCCAACGCCTCGGCCACGCCGACGGCGAAGCCGAGCAGCTGCTGCCCCTTGAGCGGCCCGCGCTCGTCGACGGCCTCGCGCAGGGTCGGGCCCTCGATGAACTCGCTGGCGTACCACGGGCGCTCGGCATTGGTGTCGGCGTCCAGCATCCGCGCGGTGCACAAGCCCGCCACCCCGGATACCGCCCGGACCTCGTGCTTGAAGCGCGCCCGGAACTCCGGGTCGTGGGCCAGATCTTCGCGGATGGCCTTGATCGCGACCAGCCGCCGTTCCGGCGTCTGGCCCAGATAGACGACCCCCATACCGCCGCCGCCGAGCCGCCCCAAAATGAAGTAGGGCCCCAGCCGCTTTGGATCGGCCGTTCCGAGAGGTGCGGTGCTATACATCCCAAAATCACGTTACCAGGCGGCTGACACGAGCGAGCGCCAGTTACGTTGCGGCCGGGATACGGTTGTTTGCAGCAAGAAACCGGACGGGAAACGATGACGGAACCCGACACCGGAGGCGACCATGGCTGATTTCGGCATGACCCTGGAGGTCCGCGAGTGGCGCTCGCGCGTCAGCGCGTTCATGGACCAGCACGTCTACCCCAACGAGCCGCTGCTGGCCCGCGACGACGACGAGGCGGCTGCCTGTGTCAGCGACCTGCGGGCCAAGGCCAGGGCGGCCGGGCTGTGGGCGCCGTTCATCGGCCCGGAAGCGGGCGGAACCGGCAAGGGGTTCCTCGCCTATGCCTACCTCAACGAGGTGATCGGGCGGAGCCTGTGGGCACAGCTGGTGTTCGGCTGCCAGGCCCCGGACGCCGGCAACGCCGAGATCCTGCAGCAGTTCGGCACCTCCGAGCAGCGGGAACGCTGGCTCGCCCCGCTGGTCGCCGGGGAGATCCGCTCGTTCTTCTCGATGACCGAACCGGAGGTCTCCGGCGCGGACCCGACGGGGCTGCGCACCCGCGCGGTCGCCGACGGCGACGACTGGGTGTTCGACGGGCACAAATGGTTCAGCTCGGGCGCCGAGGGGGCGGCGTTCGGGATCGTCATGGCGGTCACCGACCCGGACGCGCCGCCGCACCGGCGCGCCAGCCAGATCATCGTCCCGGCCGACACCCCCGGCGTCGAGCTCGTCCGCGCGATCCCGATGCTCGGCCACCGCGGCCGCGACTGGACCACCCACTGCGAGGTCCGCTACCACGGCGTGCGGGTCCCCCAGGCCAACACCCTCGGCGCCCGCGGCGAGGGGTTCCGGATCGCCCAGAAACGCCTCGGCCCCGGCCGCATCCACCACGTGATGCGCTGGCTCGGGCAGATGCAGCGCGCCTTCGAGCTGCTGTGCCGCCGCTCGCTGGAGCGGGAGGCCTTCGGTGGCCCGCTGGCCGACAAGCAGACAGTGCAGAACTGGATCGCCGACTCCGCAGCCGGGATCCAGGCATGCCGCCTCATGACCCTCGACGCCGCCCACAAGATCGACCAGGGCGACGAGGCCAGGGTCGAGATCTCGGCGCTGAAGTTCTACGCCGCCGGGGTCCTGCACGACGTCGTCGACCGCGCCATCCAGGTGCACGGCGCGCTCGGCCTCACCGACCAGACCCCGCTCGCGGTCATGTACCGTGAAGCTCGTGGGGCCCGTATCTACGACGGCCCCGACGAGGTCCACCGCATGGTGGTCAGCCGGCGCATCCTCCAGGTCTTCCGTGAGGGCGGGACCTGGGAGTTCGCTGGGTAGAGCGGTCGAGCGCGCGATCAGGGGGGGTCAGTGGCACGCTCACGTTTTGGGCGCAAACTGCGCTATTGGTTCGACAACACGATGGCCCGGGGCACCACGGCGCTCATCGGGCTGCTCGCGGCGGTCTCCATCGGGCTGGTGGTGGTGATCACCCTGCTGATCGCGGTGATCGACCCGGGCGGGGATGACGGCGGCGGCCACCATCCCCTGCTGGAGCTGTGGCGAAACTTCATCGTGGCGTGGGATCTGCAGTCGGTGGAGGTGCAGGGGCATGCCCCGTTCCTGGCGCTCCGGCTGCTCCTCGCGCTCGGTGGCATCTTCCTGGTCGGCGCCCTGATCGGCATCCTGGCCACCGGGTTGGAAAGCCGACTGGAGGAGCTGCGCAAGGGCCGCTCGCTGGTGGTCGAACAGGGCCACACCGTGCTGCTCGGCTGGTCCGAGCAGGTCTTCGCGATCATCCCGGAACTGGTCGAGGCCAACGCCAACCAGCGCCGCGGCTGCGTCGCCATCCTGGCTCCCAAGGACAAAGTTGAGATGGAGGACGAGCTGCGCGCCAAGGTCGGCTCCACGCGCAACACCCGGGTGGTCTGCCGGACCGGCGATCCCATGGACCCCGACGAGCTCGGGATCGTCAACCCCGACGTCGCCCGCGCGATCATGGTCCTCAC
>DASWDC010000049.1:0-5289 GCA_036395655.1 Actinomycetota bacterium
CGGGGCCAGGGGCCGTCCCGGCCCGGACCGCCACCGCGCGGCCGTGCGCCGGGAGGTCCTCGGCCGCCGACAGGGCGGCGATGGTGGGGGCGGCGGCGGCGAGGGCGTCCTGGTCGAACTCGGCGACCTGCATGGCCCGTAGGAAGTTCAGGGTGGACAGCCCGGCGGCGAAGCGGGCGGTCCCGGCGGTGGGCAGGACGTGGTTGGTCCCGGCCGCGTAGTCGCCGAGGGCCACCGGGGTCCAGGGCCCGACGAACACCGCGCCGGCGTTGCGGACCCGGGCGGCCAGCTCGGCCGCGCCCTCCACCAGGAGCTCCAGGTGCTCGGGCGCGAACGCCTCGGCGACCCGGAGCATGGCGTCGCGGTCGCCGGGGTCGCACAGCACCACGGCGGATTGGCCGGCGAGGGCACGCTCGACCCGGTCGCGGTGGCGGGTGGCGGCGACCTCCTCGGCGAGCAGCGGCTCGACCGCTTTCCAGATGGCGGGATCGTCGGTGATCAGCAGGCAGGCGGCCAGCGAGTCGTGCTCGGCCTGGGCGATCAGGTCGACGGCGACCAGACGCGGGTCGGCGGTGTGGTCGGCGACGATCGCGATCTCGGTCGGGCCGGCGTGCCCGTCGGTGCGGACCTGGCCGGCGACCTCCTGCTTGGCCAGCGCCACGTAGCGGTTGCCGGGCCCGGTGACCGAGTCGGCCGCCGGGACGGTCCGGGTGCCGCAGGCGAGCGCGGCGACCGCCTGCGCGCCGCCGAGCAGCCAGATCTCGTCCACGCCGAGCATGGCGGCGGCGCCGAGGATCGCGGGGTGCCCCCGCCCGCTGGGGCCCGGCGGGGTCGCCAGCGCGATGGACGCCACCCCGGCGGCCTGGGCGGGGACCACGTTCATGACCACGCTGGAGGGGTAGGCGCCCAGCCCGCCCGGCACGTAGACACCGGCGCGGGAGAGCGGCACGAACCGCTGCGCCAGCCGCACCCCCGGCCGTCCCGGGTCGGTCCAGACCAGGTTGGCGGGCCGCTGCGCCTGGTGGAAGGCCCGCACCCGCTCGATCGCGTCGACGAGAGCGGCCCGCAGCGCCGGATCGAGGGCGCGCTCGGCTGCCTCCAGCTCGTCGGCGCCGACCCGCCAGCACTCCGGCGCGGTGTCGACCCCGTCGAAGCGGCGGGCCGCCTCGGTCACGGCTGGGTCGCCGCGGGCGGCGACGTCGGCGACCAGCGCGCGGACGCTGGCACGGGCGACAGCCAGGTCGTCAGCGGGGGCGCGTGGCAGCAGCCCGGCCGGGTCACGGCTGGCGTCGGAGCCTCGCAGGTCGATGATGGATAGCACGGGCACACTCCATGAACGACAAAGCACGTGGAACGGTCCACCTCCGGAGAGGGCCACCCTACCGCAGCCGCCGGGCACCCGCGACGCGGTTTCCAGGGGGTCCAGCGGCCGGGCGAGCGGCCGGGCGAGCGACCGGGCGAGCGGCCAGGCGAGCCAGCGCCTACCATGAGTCGAATTACGGCGAGATTGATCGAAGTTGAGGGTTCGCGCGTGGAACTCCCGCTGTTCCCCCTATCGTCCGTGCTGTATCCGGGGCTGCCCATCCCGCTGCACATCTTCGAGGAGCGCTACCGGGAGATGTTCGGGCGGGTCCTGGCCGGCGAGCGCCGCTTCGGGGTGGTCGCGATCGCCCGGGGCCGCGAGGTCGGCGACCTCCCCGAGCACCACCCGGTCGGCTGCGTCGCCGAGGTCCGCGAGGTGCGCCGCTACCCGGACGGCCGCCTGGACGTGGTCGCCTGGGGCGAGCGCCGCTTCCGTATCGAGGGGATCGCGGAGCCGGCGCCCTACATCGTCGGCGACGTCGCCCTGCTGCCGGAGCCGACCGGTGCCGGCGCCGAGCGGCTGGCCGCCCGCGTCGGCTGGCTCTTCACCCGCTACCTGACGACCCTGCTCAGGTTCGCCAGCGAGGGCAGCGAGCAGCTCGAGGTTCCCGACGACCCGGTGGCCGCCTCCTACCTGATCGCCGCCGGGCTGCAGATCGAGCTGGCCGACAAGCAGCGCCTGCTGGTCGCCGAGACAGCCGCCGAACGGCTGCGGACCGAGGCTGGCCTGCTCCGCCGCGAGCTGGCCCTGCTCGAGCACCTCCACATCGCCGGGCCGGCCACCTCGGCCGTGGCGTTCACGCCGAATTAGAATCTCTCACCCGTGCTGGACAAGCTCGCTGCGCACGGCCAGCTCCGCGAGGTCGCCTGACAAGCGCACCTGATCAGCTCCAGCGGTTGCGCGACCAGGCCCAGGCGCGCCCGCGGAGACGTCACCAGGCCCCTGGGCGAGGCCGGGTACGATAGCGCCCTCGTGATTTGGCCATCTCCAGCTCGCCCCTCAACTCCCCGCGGAGCGGCCGGTGCGCTGCTGGTCGCCCTGGTGGTCGCGGGGCTCGCTCTGCTCCCTCGCCAGAGCGTCCAGCCCCATGGCAATGGGCTGGCACGGACGCCGCCGATGGGGTGGAACAACTGGAACCACTTCGGGTGCGACGCCAAGACGCCGAGCGAAGCGCTGGTCAAGCGGGAGGCCGACGCGATGGTGGCCAGCGGGATGGCGGCCGCCGGGTATCAGTTCGTCAACATCGACGACTGCTGGGCGCTGCCGAGCCGCGATCGTGCCGGCAACCTCGTGCCCGACCCGGCGAAGTTCCCCGACGGGATCAGCGGGACGGCAGCCTACCTGCAGGCCAAGGGCCTGAAGCTCGGCATCTACCTGGACGCCGGAACCCAGACCTGTGCCGCCGCGATCGGCAGCGGGTTCCCGGGGTCGCTTGGCCATGAGCGGCAGGACGCGAAGACGATCGCCGGGTGGGGCGTGGACTACCTCAAGTACGACAACTGCTACAACGGCGGCGTCGACGCGACCCACCGGTACGTGGCGATGCGGGACGCGCTCGCGGCCACTGGCCGGCCGATCGTGTTCAGCATCTCCGAGTGGGGCCAGAACCAGCCGTGGGCCTGGGCGCCGAGGGTCGCCAACCTGTGGCGCACCACCGGCGATATCGCCGACGACTGGGCGACGGTGCTCAGCGTCATGGACGCCAACGCCGCGCACGCCGGCGCGGTCGCGCCGGGAGCCTGGAACGACCCGGACGTGCTGGAGGTCGGCAACGGCGGGATGACCCCGGCCGAGGATCGGGCGCATTTCAGCATGTGGGCGGTGATGGCGGCGCCCCTGATCGCCGGAAATGACGTGGCCACGATGTCGGCCGCGACCCGGGCCATCCTCACCAACCGTGAGGTCGTCGCGGTCGACCAGGACCCGGCCGGGATCCAGGGCACCAAGGTCGCCGAGCCGGCCCCTGGCCTCCAGGTCTGGTCGAAGCCGCTCTACGACGGCTCGCGCGCGGTCGCGCTGCTCAACCGGACCGCACGTACCGCGCCGATCAGCGCCCGCTGGGCCACGGTCGGCCTCACCACCTCCGACGCTGCCGTCCGTGACCTGTGGGGTCACGCCAACCGGGGCACCTTCGCGGGCAGCTTCACCGCGACCGTGCCCTCGCATGGCGTGGTGCTGGTCCGCGTCATCCCCGCCGCCTGAGCAGCTGGCGTGGTGGTTGATCAGCGACGCTTGCCCACGTACCAAATGCCAGCTGCCTGGATCTGCCCCGCGTCGATCGCGGCCTGCTCGTCCGCCTGGGTGGTCTCGGCGAGGTCGGCGAAGAAGTACGGCCCGTCCGCGCATCGCAGGCGCTCGAACCTCATCTCCAGCCCGTGCACGATCGCCCGGCCGGTATGGAGGCCCTCTTCGTCCGCCCAGGCCTGACAGTAGGCTCCCCATGGCTGGCCAGAGGCATCCCACTGGTCCCGGTGACGGTTCAGCCACCCCGGTTCAGCTCCGGGCGCCGGTTGCGCCAGCCGGGAGAAGCACCAGCGCGCGCTGGCTTCGTCGAACCGCTCCCGTGCCCATTCGACGACCACCAGCGTGCCGTCCGGCGCCAGCATCCTGTTGACCCGGTCCAGCACGTCGTCGAGGTCGGCCACGTGATGCAGCGATGTGCAGGCGACCACGGCCTCCACCGGTTGTGGCGGCTCGTACTGTTCGAATTCGATCCGATGGTAGGCAGGTCCCTCCGGCGCTTCGGGATCGACCCCGACCGCCGCGTACCCGTCATGCAGCAACTCGGGGACGAAGCCGCCGAGGGGCCCACAGCCAATCTCGAGCACGTTGGCCGGCGGCGGCGGCAGCCAGTCACTGACGAACCGCCATGCCGCTGCCAGCCACCGCTCATCCGATGTCATCTGCGCTCCCACCCTTTGTTGAGGCTACGCGTCAGGCAGGAACAGGCAGAACGGGTGCCCGGCCGGGTCGAGGAAGACCCGGCAGTCATCCTCAGGCTGATGGTCCGCGAGCACCGCGCCCGCGGCCAACGCTTGGGCTTCGGCAGCGTCGAGGTCGTCGACCTCGAAGTCCAGGTGCAGCATCATCTGCTGGTCGCCGGGGCCGGCCGGCCAGGTGGGCCGGACGTAGTCCCGCTCGGTCTGGAACGAGAGGCCCGGCCCGCCGTTGGGCGGGCGAAGCTTCATCCAGTCCGGCTCGTCCTGGTCCACCGTCCAGCCGAGGAGGCGCTGGTAGAAGCCGGCCAGCTCGTGGACATCGGGTGTGCCAAGGACGATCCCGCTGAGAGCCATCCGCGGTTTCTGGGTCATTGTTGCCTCCAGGGCGGGGAGAAGCCGACGATGCGATCTTGCGATGCGATCTTGCAACACCACCACGACAGGTACCGGAACAGAGAGAGGGAGGCGCCGCATGCGCGCGATCGTCGTCAGTCAGCACGGCGGACCAGAAGTCCTCACCGTCCGTGACCAGGAGCCGCCGAAGCCGGGTCCAGGAGGGCTGCTGGTGGACGTCGCCGCCGCCGGCGTGAACTTCATGGACATCTACCAGCGGCAGGGCCAGCCGCCCTACGGTGGCACCCTGCCGGTCACCCCTGGCGGCGAGGGCGCCGGGACGGTGGCGGCGGCCGGTCCCGAGGTGACCGAGTTCAAGCCGGGTGACCGGGTCGCCTGGGCCGGGGTCGGCGGCAGCTACGCGGAGCAGAACGTGGTGCCCGCCGAGCGTGCCGTGGCGGTCCCCGACGGCGTCGATCTGCAGGTCGCGGCGGCGGTGATGCTGCAGGGCATGACCGCGCACTACCTGGCCGGCAGCTCCTACCCGGTCGGCGAAGGCGACGTGGTGGTGATCCACGCGGCGGCGGGCGGGGTCGGCCTGCTGCTCACCCAGATCGTCAAGATGCGCGGCGGGATCGTGGTCGCCACCACCTC